>NZ_JBIVKQ010000027.1:0-82555 GCF_044750845.1 Streptomyces sp. NPDC088766
GCCGGCACCTGCACCACCTGCCACCGCCCCCTGCCCAGAACATCCACCACCAGCCAGAACCTCAGAGCCAGAGCAACCTAACGGAGTCCTACTAGATAAGTCCCAGGGGACTCCCACTGCTCGCGGGCGTCTTTCGGCTCTGTACGGCAATACAGGCTCGTCGAACGCCTCGTTCTCGACGAGAGCACTGGAACCTGGATGTCGAGCGCCTGGCGCTCAGCCGATGCCTTGCGGGATCGTGGGGCCTGATGATCGACGACGAATCTTCGGCCTCCGACGGCAGTGAGCCGGCGGTGCCGGCCAACCCTCGCCCGCCCTATGGCGAGCGGCCTGTCGCGCGAGCCCGGCGGGCGGAGGCACAGGAGCTGATCGAGCGGCTTGTCGCTGAGGGCCGCGTCCGGATGCACTGAGCCTCTTCAGCGTTGCCGCTCCAGGGTGAGAATGGCTTTGGTGATTGACGTCATGCGGTGGGGGCTGCAGCGGGATCTGCGGAAGATCCGCCAGGGCTTCAGGCAGGCCACGCCGCGCTCAACCGGTGCCCGTGCCACGGCCAGAGCCCGGTTGACGGTCTTCTCGGTAGGGGTGAGTTCCCGCAGGGGCCTGCGTTTGATGCCCGTGATCAGCCAAGGGGTCACCGTCCTGGTGGGCGAGATCGGCCAGGAGGGGGACGCCCTGGCGCTCGCAGATGCGGATGATCCGGTGGGTGCGGACGGCGGTCAGGTCGTGGGAGCGGCCCGGCAGCGCGGGCGAGAGCCACCGCAGCCGGCCGTCCGGATCGGTGACCACCTGCACGTTCACCCCGTGCCGGCGGTGCTTGTGGGAGTAGTCGGCCCGTCCGTCGCCGGCCCGGCCGCACTCGGCGGGCGTGCCGTCCAGGAGGACGAAGTCCGGATCCTGCTCGCGTAGGACCTTCAGCAGGCCCGGTGCACGGCCGGCGAGGAGGTCGATGACCGCGCTGGTGCAGGCGTGGGCGGTGGACTCGCTGATCCCGAACCCGGCAGCGACCTTCGTCAGGGTGGTGTGCTCGCGCAGGTACCCCAGTGCCACTATCGCGCGCTGGGACGGGCGGAGCTTGCAGCGGCGGTCACCCTCACGGGTGACGATGAGCATGGTGACCCACTCCACGAGCGCATGTGGCAGGTCGAGTGCGGCAGGATGGATGACCGACGAGGCCCCTGAGCAGCGTGGTTGAGACGTCAGACATCTCGATCAACTGCCCGGGGGCCTCGCTCGTTGCGCTTCACGGACCATCACCCGATCGGTGGCCCGCTCGAAGAAGCTCAATGACCGGCGGTCCCGGAAGCCCGCCGAACAAGACGACGAGCGCGAGGCGACGTGGCGCGAGCGCACGCTGAACGCCGTGGACACACTCAAGGCCGCCCAGGCCGAGATCCTCGCCCAGCGCACCCGCATCGGCGAACTCCTCAGCCAGATAATGGATTTGGAAGCAGAGCGGACTGAGGAAACCATCCAGCGGATCAGCACCGAGAACTCCACCCTCAAACAACGGGTCCGCCGGCTGACCGCCGACAACCGCTCCCTCGACGAGCGGCTCAAGGCAGCCCGCTCCAACCTCTGCTTCCAAGACCGCCGCGTCGCCGACCTTGAAGCCCAGATCGCCGCTCCGGGATCAGCGCCGTCCGCAGGAGATCCCACAACCACCTGACCCGCCCCGCACGGCAGGACGCGCGCACCGCCCGCCGGTGACCGCCGACGTCCTACTGTGTGAGGGGCACCGTCCTCCATCCGACGAGCAAGGAGCACCAGGCTGTGAAGGTCGAAATCCAGCCGGACGTACGCGACATCGCCGCTCAGTTAGGGGCAGGCGTTCCCTACGCGCTGAAGGTCCTGGTCGGCCAGCTGGCTGACGACCCTGACATGGGCCGGCCCTCGAATCTGCCAGGCATCCTGAACGTGACTGTTGACGGCGCCATGTTCGAGGATTGCCCCGACCTGTACGTCGGCTACATCCGCGAGCCGGACCGGATCGAGATCCGGTTTCTGAGAGCGGCTCCCTCCACCGAGCCCTCCGCGGACGCGCACGACCAGGAGCAGGGCCGAGACCAGGACCAGCCTGCCGACCCTGCCATCGCCGCGTTCACCGTGCGGGAGGTCGCCGATGCCTGGCGGCGCATCACCGGCTGGCTGAAGCACAACGCCCCCGACTCCTACGCTGCACTCCGCGCCGGCGCCAGTCCCACCGCCATCGCTGCCCTGGAAGGTGACCTCGGCATCCGGATACCCGTCGAGCTGCACGTCCTGTGGCTGCTGACCTCGGGCGACGACGGGGGCAATGGCTGGGGATGTCTTCCGGGCAATAGGGCTCTGATGAACCTGGACGCCGTGGCCGCCACCTACCGGCTGAAGATGGACGCTCAGGCCCACGAGGACACCTTCAATACCGACCGCCCCGAGGACGAGCGGATCACCGTGTGGAAGGCAACCCGGATTCCGGTTGTCGCTTTGGGCCCTGCTGACAGCACCTCGGGCCTGTACCTGGACGCCGAGACCGGTTACCTGGGCCGGTGGTCCCGCTCCAGCGAAGGACCCGGTGAAGTACTCGACACCCTGGTCACTTACCTGGAAGAGGCTGCCGACATGCTCGAAGCCCCCGCCTTGGCCACGGGGGACAAGCCCGGCCTGATCGGCGGGGCGCTGGTGTGGCTCAGCAGTATCGACCCGGCACAGGAAGACCGGTGGCAGCCCTGGGCCGGCTGACCACATACGAGAAGGGGGGCCAGCCCTGCGGGCTGGCCCCCCTTCCGGCTTTCACATGCTGGTGCTCAGGCTACGTCAGCCGATTTTTTTCCACGTGCAGGTAGTCGCAGTTGACGTGCAGTGTTCGAATCCGGGAAGGGTTACGAAGAACCCGTCACCGTCCAGCAGTCGCCACGCCGGAGCAGGGAAGCCGCTGAACGCCTGCTGATTCTGCACGCTCGGGATCGCCGCACGCCCGCACCGCTCGGTACCGCTTGGCCCGTTCGTCGCCGTGCGGGTGTCCGCGAGGATGCCGAAGTTCGCCGAGCCGTCGCCCATCTTGTCGGTGAACAGCTGGGCGCACTTGGTACCCGACGTCACCAGGTTGACGCTCTTGGGGTAGCCGCCGGACTCGTGCGTGGAGGCCATCGCGTACTCGTCGCAGTCGACCGACCCGACTGAGGCATCGGAAGGGTGCACGCTCCAGGAGGAGTTGGTGCCACATATGACGTTACGGCTGTTGTCCGACGTCCACGTACCGCCGGTGCTGGTCTTGACCGGGGTGTCCGGGCCCAGGTAGTGCATCAGAGAGTCCCACCGCCTGGAGCCGGCGTGATCGGGCATCACCTGCTGCATGTACCAGTAGTACGCCCCGGCGGCCGGGTACAGGTTGGTGTCCAGCGTCCAGGTCGTCTTGAAGTACGGCAGCACACATCCCGGTGCCGAGCCCGCCACCCAGTCGTCGCAGCGCGGCGCAAGCTCCCGAACCTCGTCGATGCCGGAGGTTCCGAAGTTCGCCGTCGCGATTGCGGTGCTGCTGGCGTCCACGGTCGCGGTCACCGACCAGCCCAGGTCGATGGTTTCCTTGCCCGTGCCGTTCCACTGCGTGGTTACCCGGCCCCATCGGTCGCCGTACGGCGGACCGTCGTCCACGTCCCAGTACGCGGTCGATCCGGCGTTGTTGTTCTGCCCGTCCGTCCATTTCACGTTCGACGTCACACACGACTGGCACGTCGACCCGACGTTCCACTTCATCGTGACGCCTTCCAGCGCCTGGTCGATCGAGACCGGCATGATCGCGATCTGCTGGTCGAACTCCGCGAAGTTCGACCCGGACGCGCCCTTGTTCGGGTACGCCTTGATCCGCTGCTGGAAGTCGAACTCGGCGAGGCCGATCTGTGCATTGTCCGCATCGACGAACACCAGCGTGCCCGACCCGATGTTCTTCAGGCACGCCTCGCCGCGGGTCATGTAGTTCTTGCCCACCGGCTGGTCCCAGCACCAGTCGACCAGTTCCACAGCAGGCGCGACAGCAGCCGCCTCAGCAGGAGACTTGCCGGCCTTGCGGGCTTTCGTCTCCTCAGCCTTGCGCAGCGCTTCGACGCGCTGCTTCGCACGCGCCTGCGACTCCGCGGTGGGAGGGGACAGCTCGATACAGAGCTTGCGCCCCTGGGCGTCCTGTTTGCCGCAGGTACGCTCCTGCGTGGCCTCCCGCTTCACCGCACCGTTCGCGTCGAACGTCGGCAGCGCCGGACCCGGATCCGTCCGGGTGAACTCGTCTATCTCCTGCGCGGTTTTGTCAATCGTAGACGACGTCTGCGCAGCAGGGAACTTCACGTAGGGATCGATACGGAAGTCTGCCCACGGTGACCAGGTCGTCTCGTACAGAGTGCCGTCGAAGGCGGAGGTGCGGAACTTGTACAGCACGCCCGGCTTCAGGATGCCGTACGGCACCGTCACCTTCGCGGTTCCGCCCGAGGCCACATACGGCGACACCAGCACCCCGTACGAGCCTGACCCGTCGAGGTCGACCTGAGCCTTCGGGGTACCGTCCGCGTTCGCGGTGTACACCTGGAACGTCAGGTTCGCGGTATCGCCGTCCGCGTCGGTCACAGTGTTCCGCAGCACCGCCTCCGGAGCGATGACCCGCCAGACAGCGCCCGACTTGGAGAACTTGGGGCCAGCCGACGGGGCCGTGCCCGACACCGGCCGGGAGGCTGCGGCGATGGCCGCCAGGTCCTGCGGCCCTGCTGCCGCCACCTCGGCCGGAGAAGCCTCCAGGCCGGGCGCAGGAGGCGTAGGGGCCGCTGCTGCAGTGCCCACCCCCGCCAGTAACGCCAGCGCGGCACCAGCAACAACATGCCGCCACGCCGACGCGCGTAAGTGTCTCACTTGGTAAATCCCCCTGATGGGTTTGTGAGTTGTGCACGACAACCCGCACCCCATCACGCCCACATGTAACACAATATGATCAAGATCATGGTTTGCAGGGCGGGAAATCATTCAGGCCAGGGGCCTGAGAGCGCCGAAGACGCATGGCCTCGGCTATGTGCTGGCTGTGCGGAAAACGCAGCAGGTCAAGTCCCTGGCCGGTATCTGGCGAATTGACCAGTTGATCGCCGACGCACCGGACGGCGCGTGGCAGCGCCTCTCCAGCGGCGACGGCATCAAGGGCCCGCGCGTCTTCGGTCGAGCCGCAGACCAGTTGCCGGTCATTGAGCTTCTTCGAGCGGGCCACCGATCGGGTGATGGTCCGTGAAGCGCAACGAGCGAGGCCCCCGGGCAGTTGATCGAGATGTCTGACGTCTCAACCACGCTGCTCAGGGGCCTCGTCGGTCACCTATCGTGCCGCACTCGACCTGCCACATGCGCTCGTGGAGTGGGTCACCATGCTCATCGTCACCCGTGAGGGTGACCGCCGCTGCAAGCTCCGCCCGTCCCAGCGCGCGATAGTGGCACTGGGGTACCTGCGCGAGCACACCACCCTGACGAAGGTCGCTGCCGGGTTCGGGATCAGCGAGTCCACCGCCCACGCCTGCACCAGCGCGGTCATCGACCTCCTCGCCGGCCGTGCACCGGGCCTGCTGAAGGTCCTATTGGAAACGACCGGCCTGAACGAACACCAGGACCGGATCGTCGAGGCGGCCTGGTTGCTGGCGGACCGATGGGCGCTGGCCTGGGACAGCGTTCTCATCAATCCCGGCGTACCGGTGAAGGACCCTATCGGATCCACGCCATAGACGACGTGACAGCCCTCCACCACGGCCGCAATCCCCGGGAGGCCATCGACGAGGTGACTGGAGCGGTTGCCAAGCACATCGTCGACGGTGCCACTCTGGTCGTGTTCAATCGAACCTTCGACCTGCCATTCCTCGCCGCGGAGTGCCGACGCCACGGCCTGCCCACTCTGGAAGACCGAGTAGGGCGGCCGTTGAAGGTCGTGGACCCCATGCGGATCCACCAGAGCGTTCAGCGTCGCCGGGGAAGCAGCAAGCTTGGCCGACCTGGCGCTCCTGTACTCCCCCGGGAACACCGCCTCGCACAGTGCCCTCGGTGACTGCTTGGCCACCTGGGACGTGCTGGCCGTGCTGTGCAGTAACGAGAGCAGGGCCATTGCGCGCCGGGCGTTCAACAGGTCCGCGCGTGACGCCCAAGAGCTGACACTACGACATCTGCTCGCCTTGAGCTGACCTCGTTACAGTGCGCCGGTCTCAGCCGCGACCGGCGCGTCGAGCACGGTCGCGGACCTCACCGGCGACGATGCGTCGCTTGTACCGCCACAGCTGCTTGCGTTCCTCCGTCGTGAGGTTGTCCGCGAGGCGGTTTACCTCGCCCCAGGCGGCCGACCGGGCCGCGCGGGCGGAGGCCCAGTCACCTCTCTCTACGGCTTCGCGTAGCTCCTCCATCAGCGTCAGCAACGGCTTGCGAGCCTCCTTCTGCCGTCTGCTGAACGGCACCGACTTCACGGTGGCTTGCCGCTGTTCCCAGTCGGGCCCGCCGGTCAGTAGGTGCACGCGGGGGCGCGATCGGTGAGTCATGACGCATTCTCCTTCGTCTCGCACCACTGGACGGGCTCCGGCTCGGTAACGAGATCAGGTAGCCGTACCTGGTTGTCAGACGGCCGGAGCAATGTGCCGTGCCCTGGTGAGGGCGACGTACGGTGAGCGATGATGGTCCCTACCATGGTCGAGTTCATGGGCCGGTGCTGCTGCCTCGGGCTCTTCCCCGTCGACGGAACCGGCTTTCTCCGGCCTCAGCCGGCCGAGCCCCTGGGGAGCCAGTCCGCGAAGATCTCCGGCAGGCGGTTCAGCTCCTCGGCCGTGACGGTGACGAGCCGCAGGCCGTGGTGGCGGGCCAGTTCCCGCTTGCGGGCGACCTTCGCCGCGTACGCCTCCTTCGTCATGAGGCCCAGAGCCTCGACGAACGTGCCGTCCGCCAGGCGCCAGTCCGCCCGCAGGCCGGTCGTGTTGAGTTCCGGGTGCCGCGGATAGGCGGGCTCCGGTTCGTGGGCCACGCCCCGGTGGTGGAGGAAGTCGTCCACGTGCCGCTCGAACAGGGAGCGGCACAGATGCCCGTCCGTGGCCCTGGTCACCGTACCCAACGAGGTGCGGACCCCGTCCGTGAGGAGCCCCGCGTGCGCCAGCCACTCCGTCCAGGTGCGGGCCGGGCGGAGCGGGCGCGTGCTCAGCACCGCGGAGCCGGGGCGCGGCAGCAGGAAACGGCAGAGCAGCACCTCGTCGACCAGGGCGTGGTCCTCGAAGGGAACGCCGACCCGGTCCAGCTGGGTGAGGGACGGCGGCCCGGAGAACTCGATCTCCGCGAGCCTGCGCAGCGCGTAGACGATCGCCTCCGTCCACGCCCCGTCCACTCCGGTGTCCCGCAGCACCCCGCTCCTCGCCAGGGCACAGCAGCCGTGGCAGTAGAACAACCCGGGGCGGGCCGACTGGGCGGAGCGCCCGCAGAGCCGGCACGGCCCGCGCTCGGCCAGGTTCACGGGCGCGCCGAAGAGCGCCTCCAGCGCTCGCCGGTAGTACGAGTCCTCGGCCGCGTCGTCGATGAGCGGCGGCAGCAGGCTGCCGGCCCGCGCGGCGAGCGCCTCCCCGTCGTCGGGGTCGTCGGGCTTCGCGTTGAGCCACCGGCGGTGGAGCTCCGGGATCAGCCGCTGCGCGGCGGCCGTCACCCGGCTGTGGCTGCTGACGGGACTGATCTCGGCCGGCGCGACCGCGGCACGGAGGTTGTGCCGTTCCACCTCCTCGTGCGGTGTGCCCCAGGTCACGAGCAGAGGACGCACGCCGTGCCGGAGCAGCAGCACCGTCAGCGGCTCGGCGAGCGACGCGGCGTACACGGTGAGCGTGCCCGAGTCCGGGTCGAACCAGCCGGCCTCGGGAAGCCGGCTCCGGGGCACGCCCGGCTTGGAGAGCCGGATCGACCACTTGTCGCCGCCCGCGACGACCACGGCGTCCGGGAAGCCATCGAGGGATACCAGGTCCTCGGGGGCGTCCACGTCCACCCCGTGCGCGCGCAGCGCGTCGAGCGCCTCGGCGCGCACCCGCTCGTCCACCAGGGTGAGCGGGCCGTCCGGCTCGTGGTACTGCCCCACCTCCACGCCGGATCCGTCCAGGACGAGGATCCGGGTGTGGTGGAAGACGGACCGGGTGACGGCGCGCAGGTCACGGAAACCGTGCGGCGAGGTCCGGTACGCCTCCCAGGCGTCCAGGAGCGGCCGTGCCTCGGCGTCCCGACGCCGGCGCGCGCGCTCGCGCTCGGTCTCCCGGCCCCAGGCCCCACCGGCGGCGCGGTGGCTCAGACCGGTCCGCAGCCGGACGGCGAGGCGTTCGGCGAGCGCCCGGCGCAGGTCCCGCTCGACACCGGACGGGGCCGGCGCCCTCTCCGCGTACCGGTGGGCCTCCCGCCGGTGAGCGGCCAGGTGGTCGTCCACCAGGGCGCGCACGGTCTGACGCTCGGGCAGCAGGACCCGGACCGGACCGACCGCGTACCCGAACGCCTTCTGCTCCGCCCACGACACCGGCTCGTCGCGGCTGGGTTCCCAGTCCGCGTCGTCGCCGTCCGTGCCGTCCTCGTCGTCGTAGAAGCGGCTGTCGGCGTTGAGGTCGTAGAGCTCTATCCAGCCGTGGCAGCCGACGGGCATCCCCGTCTCCTCGGTGAGCTCGCGGATGCTCTCGCTCGTGACGTACAGGGCCCTGCTGTAGAGGTAGCCCATGTGCCGGTCGAGGACGGACCCGCCCTGGTGGGGCGGCGCGGCGACCGACACGGCGCGGGAGTCGTAGTCGTTGTCGGGCCGGGGGACGAGACCCAGGCGCACGGGTATGACGGCATTGCTCCTCGCCTTGGACGGCGCCGGCCTGACGTCCTCCTTCCGCAGCTGGCCCAGCACGAACGCGCGCAGGGCGGGGACGGAGTCGTCGAAGACCGCGAACCCCGGGGAGTGGTCCTTCGCCGGATCACCGGGGATCATGAGGAGCCCCACGTCGGGGGTGTACTGGATGGTGTCACGGCTCGACATGCGCGCATTATGTCAATGGCATATGCATATTTTTTGACGCGGGGCGGGTGAGCCATGGATGGACAGTGGGCCCGAGCCTGACTGCCGAGTGGAGTCCTGTTCCATGTGGCCCTGAGCGCGCCCTTCTTCCGTGCCGGGCGTGTTCCCCGGCAGCGGTCAGTGGGGGAACAGATCGTCGGCGTCGACCGCAAGGTAGATCTCGGGTGCTGGCTTTTGGGGTCGTCGGAGTGAGGGTGAAGCGCGGGGTGTCTGTCAGACGGTGCTCCCAGGGCTGGTCGTGGGAGGCGACGAAGACCTCGCGGAGCCGGCGTCGCACGATGGGCCTGGCTTCTTCCTGGCGCTCGCGGTACTTGCGGCGCGTGGCCGCCGACCGTTCTTCCAGTTCCTCCTCCTCGATGACGGTGGCGCGATCCTCCGCGCGCAGCCCCGGCGTCCGCTCCGCGATCCGCCTGTCGGCTCGGAAGAGTTCGGCACAGGTGGCGTAAAGCCTGCGTAAAGCCGGGTCGTGGCGTCCGCCCTGAGCGCGTCGGTGACCAGCGAGGTGCACATGTGGCCGACGATCGACCAGCCCACCAGGCGGCGTGAGAAGCAGTCGATCACGGTCGCCAGATATAGGAACTCGCCGTCACCCACTGGCAGGTAGGTGATGTCGCCGACGTAGGGGCCTGTCCCGGAGTGGTGGACAGGCCCCGGCCTCTTGGTGGCGACGTGGTTGCTGAGTGCGTTGTGGCCAACAACTTCAAGGTGGCGGATCCTCAATGGTGCCGCTTGCATGGTGCTCTCTGCGCGAGCGGAGGTTGCGGACACGACCCGGCAGTATCGGTCGGGGCTTCAGATCGCGTTTGAGATCTGCCATGTCCTGTGGCGGGAGTGGTCGTTGAGCCTGCCGTGGCCGGTACTGGGGGGTATCCGTCGGACCTGACCGATGAGCAGTGGACGCTGGTGAAGCTGTTGCTCCCGCCGCCACGGACTGGGCCAAAGGGTGGGCGACGCGAGAAGCACTCGCGACGACGGATCGTGGATGCGATCTTCTACGTGGTGCGGACGGGCTGCGCTTGGCGGCAGCTGTCGAAGGACTTCCCGCCCTGGCGGACCGTGTACTGGTACTTCGTACGCTGGCACGACGAGGGGCACCGTCACCCAAGTTCACGACGCCCTGCGCGCCCAGGTCCGCCGGGTCGAGGGGCGAAGCGAAGAGCCCAGTGCCGGGCTGATCGCCTCGCAGTCGGTCCGTACCGCTGACACCGTCCCCGCAGCCACACGCGGTTTCGATGCGGGCAAGAAGGTCAAGGGCCGCAAGCGGTTCCTGGTCACCGATACTCTCGGCCTGCTGCTGGCCGTTCACGTCATGGCCGCGAGTATCCAGGACCGCGACGGAGCCAAGCGTCCGCTGCTGTGGGCCCGGCTGGACCACCCGTCTGTGCGGAAGGTCTGGGCCGATCAGGGCTTCGCCGGCCGCCTGGTGGACTGGACCGTCCAGGTCCTCGGCCGCGAGCTGGAGATCGTCCGAAAAGACCCCGGCCAGCGGGGTTTTCGGGTCCGGCCCAAGCGGTGGGCGATCGAGCGGACCTTTTCCCGGCTGACCGCCCATCGCCGTCTGGCCCGCGACTATGAGCACCATTCCGCCCACGCCGAGACCATGATCCGCTGGGCCATGATCAGCGTTATGGTCCGCCGGCTTGCCCGGGGATGCCCGGCCACGCGTCCAGGTCCTCGCCCCCTGCGCCGCATCGCTGTGGAGCAGACACCAGACCCGTAGGTGATGATCGCTGCATGGAGCGTGTCGTAGACCTTGATGAAGCCGCTGCCGCCATCGCGGACCGCCGGCCTGCTTGGCAGGCCGCGGGACTGACTGCCAAGCCCGTAACCTGGCGCGACCAGACGGCCCCGTGGCCCCGGCAACCGAAGACAGAGCGCTCCCAGGTCAACGACCCCGACTCGGTCGGCATTCATCTGCACGGTCCGAATGAGGCCGAACTCCTCGTTGTCCTCTACCGCGGCGGGTGGGCCGACATCGACTACATGGTCGGTGCCGACGACGCAGGTGTAATCCCCGCTCCTACGGTGGTCTCCGCTCAGGCGTTCGCCTCTCTACTCGACGCCTGCATCACTCGTGTCTTCGGCATCAGCTACGACGCCAAGTAGAGACCAGATCTCAAACGCGATCTCAGCTTGGCGTTCAACCTCGGCCGTTCACCTGACCCGCTGATCTTGGTTCGTTCCCGGGACAGCAGGACGGCCGTTCTTCACGCTTCGAGGTGTCGAGCAACGTCGCGTGAAGGAACGGCCGCTGGTGAAGAGTCTCGCTCCTGCAGGTCCCGCCGACGCCGCACTGGGCGTCCTGTCCCACTTTCGTGTCGAGTTCTACGACTGCCTGTACAGCCGCGCGGACGCACTCTTCGAGCTCACCGACGCGATGCTGTGCGCGGACGGGCCGGTGAAAACCCTGGTCGAGCTCTCCTTGGCGGTCGAGCACCGGCGCGGGCACGGAGCCTTGTACGCGGCCCTGGACCGCGGCTGGCTGGAACCGACACGATTGCGCCGCGTGCTGGCAGACCTGCCGCTGCCGAAGGCGGCCGACGGGTGGATCGTGCTCGCCGTGGACGTGTCGCACTGGCTGCGACCCGACGCTCCCACCAGCGGCGACCGGCTCTTCTGCCACGTCTACGGACGCGGCGAGCGCAGCTCGGACCAACTGGTGCCCGGCTGGCCCTACTCTTTCGTCGCGGCCCTGGAGTCCGGGCGCACATCCTGGGTCGCTCTCCTGGACGCGGTCCGTCTGGGCCCGGCCGACGACGCGACCACCGTCACTGCCGCCCAACTCCGCGACGTCGTCGAGCGATTGACGAGCGCAGGCCACTGGGGACCGGGCGACCCGGACATCCTGATCGTGATGGACTCCGGCTACGACGTCGCCTACCTGACCCATGCTCTCGCCGGCCTGCCCGTCGTGCTGGTCGGGCGCCTGCGCTCGGACCGGGTCATGCTCCGCGATCCCGGCCCCGCCCGGTCGGGTCCCCGGGGCGGGCGCCCCCGCCGGCATGGCGGCGTCCTCACGTTCAAGAAGCCCGACAGCCGGCATGAGCCCGACGTCACGACCGCCACGGACACCACCCGCTACGGCACGGCCACCGCGCCGGCCTGGGACCGGATGCACCCCCGGCTCACCCACCGCGGACCCTGGCTGAACCATGCCAAGGAGGAACTCCCCATCCTTCATGGCACGTTGATCCGCCTGAAGGTCGAGCGCCTGCCCGGCGACCGCGACCCGAAACCGGTCTGGCTGTGGTGCTCGGCCACCGCCGCCGCACCGGCGGACGTGGACCGCTGGTGGCAGTCCTTCCTCCGCCGCTTCGACCTGGAGCACACCTTCCGGCTGATGAAGCAGACCCTGGGCTGGACCGCCCCGAAGATCAGGAATCCCGACACGGCCGACCTGTGGACCTGGCTGATCATCGTCGCCCACACCCAGCTCCGTCTCGTCCGGCCCCTGGCCGAGGACCTCCGGCGCCCCTGGGAACGGCCCGCCGCACCGCGCCGCCTCACCCCTGCCCGGGTCCGCCGGGGGTTTCGCAACGTCCGCGCGACAGCAGCCCGCCCGGCAAGCGCGCCGAAACCGTCCCGCCCAGGCCCCGGACGGCCTCCCGGCTCGAAGAACAAGCAACGGGCCAGGCGCCACGACGTCGGCAAGACCGCCAAACGCGCCGAATCGATCAAGGAACACCAAGCCCAGCGAGGTTAAACGCCAAGCTCAGCTGTCCGAAGTGCTTTGTATGCCTCTGGCGCCGACGCCCGGCGGCATGGGCCCCGTGTCTGTGACGCGTCGCGAGCGTTAGGCCATTCGGTCACGGTCGGTCCAGGATTGCGAGGGGGAGGAGACGGGCGTGGAGATCAGGGATGTGCATCATGCCTACCGTCGACGTGTGGTCTTGCGGGGCGTTGACCTGCGGCTTCGGGCCGGAAATCTGTGCGGGGTCGTCGGAGAGAACGGCGCAGGCAAGTCCACGCTGCTGAAAATTCTGTCCGGCGAACTGCGGCCCACGCATGGAACGGTCCGTCATGGCGGCCGGTTCGGCTACTGCCCACAGCACGCGGTCCTCAACGACGCGCTGACCGTCCGGCAGCACCTGACGTTCTTCCAGACGGCCTACCGCCTCACCGATGTGTGTTACGCCGAAGAGATCATGGACGTGCTGGGCTTCACCGGATACGCCGATGAGCGGGCCGGAGTTCTCAGCGGCGGCACGCGGCAGAAGTTGAACGTGACGCTGGCGCTCATGCACGATCCGCAGGTCCTGTTGCTGGACGAGCCGTATCAGGGCTTCGACTGGGACACCTACCAGCGGTTCTGGGACCTGGCCGCGCGGCTGCGGGATGCGGGACGCTCGGTCCTGGTCGTCTCCCACCTCGCATACGACACCGAGCGCCTGGACGAGCTGTGGCGCCTGGACGGCGGAATGCTGCGCGCGGACAAGGCGGGGGCCGCCGCGTGAGGTTTCACCTGACCCGCTTCGCTGTCGCCACCCGGTTCACGCTCATCGAACACGGCCGCAACCGGTTCGCCATGATTCTGGTGATCCTGTTCGTCCCGGTGTGGACATCCCTGGCGTACCTGGCGATGCCCGACACCCCGGCCCGGATGCGGCTTCGCGCCACCGGGGAAGCATTGGCCCCGCACGGCAATGAACTGACCGCAATCAGCGGAGCGCTCAACGCCGTCACCCTGATCACCGGTTTCATGATGTTCGCCGCCACCTTCTCCGGCAGCGGCTTCGACCGCCGCCTGGCGATGGCCGGCTACCCCCGCGCCCACCTCGTCCTGGCGAAAGTCACCGCCCTGGCTCTGGTCTCGGCGGCGGTGGCCGCTTATGCCACCGTGGTCATCCGCCTGGCCTGGACCCCCCGCCAGCCTCTCCTGCTCGCTGCCTCCCTGTTCTGCGCCGGACTCACTTACGGTGCTCTGGGAGTTGGCTTCGGGTCCCTGCTACGCCGGGAAGTCGAGGGGATGTTCGCCATCGTGATGACCAGCATCATCGATCTCGCGCTGCAGAACCCCATCACGAGTTCCGGGGCTGACAACTCGGTCATGCGCTACCTGCCCTCGTACGGGGCCATGCAGGCCAGTACGGCGGCCGGATTCTCCACCAGCCCGGTCCCCGGGCATCTGGCCCTCCAGCTCACCTGGTTCGGGCTGGCCGCCCTCGTCGCCCTCCTGGGCTTCCGCAACAGCACCCGTAACCGCCTGCCGACCGCCTCCACTGCGCCGCCCGGGCCGGGAAGCAGCAAGGCCGACATTCCCGCACCGCGCCGAACTGCCAGCCCATCGGCCACAGCGTCCGACACGAAAGCACACTGAGGTCCCGGCTCCCGACATGCGCACCACCACGCACTCCACTACGGTAGACCTCGACGCAGCTCTGCCGGCACACCGAGGGCGACCCACCCACCGCCCGCCCATCGGCGAAGACCCGTCTCTGCGGGCGGCGTACCGGCTGTGCCGACGCACCACACGAGTGCACGATCCCGCGATCCACATCCTCATCCAGCTGATGCCGACCGTGCTGCGCCCGGCCGGGTGGGCCCTGTGGGCGGCAGCGACCGTCCTGGACGACCTGGCCGACCAGCAGGATGCGGAGCCGGCCGAACGCGCGGCCCGCGTCGAAGCGTGGACCCAAGCCCTGCAGTGCGACCTGGCGGCCGGCACGAGCAGGGATCCGGTCCGGCACGCCCTGGTGGACACCGCCCTGCGATGGCACCTGGACCTGTCCAGCCTACGAGGCGCCATGAACAGCACACGCGATGACACCGGCGGCCGGCACTTCGCCGACTGGGCCGCGTGGCGGGCCTGGTGCAGCGAAGGAGTCGTGCCCTGGGTGGACCAGGTACGGCACCTGTTCGAACGGGCCGGAGCGCCGATGACGCTCCGGCTGGACCGGCAGCAGGACTACAGGCGGTTCATCGACGGCGCCCAGCTCACCGACATCCTCACCGACCTGAGCGCCGATCTCGCCCAGGGCGACCTGCTTCTGCCGCAGGAGGCCCTGGATGCCTTCCCCGGCGCCGAGGACGACCTGCGGCAGGGGAGTTGGAGCCCGGCCACGGCGGCTTTGATCCGGGAGCTGACTGCTCTGGCCCGTCAATGGGTGACCAGGCCTGCAATGACCACAGGTATGCACCCGGGCGCTGCCACCGTGCTCAACACGGCCGCCTGCCTGATGCGCGCCCAGCTCGATGCCGTCGACGCGGTCGGCCACGCCTTGCTCAAGCGCGCCCCGCGCCCATCTCTCGCGGCCCGCACCCGCATCCTCGCCCCCGCCCGCATCCGCTCGAAACTGGCCTGGAGCCTGACGCCCCTGACCGTACCCGAACCCCGACGACCCGCGGTGACCGCGAGCGGTCCGAGCCCTGAAGCCGAAAGCACCACCCTTCGGCCCCCGCCACAGCACCCCGACGGCGCCCGGCCCCCGCAGGTCGCGGCCGACCGGATGCCCGCCCACGTGGCGGTCATCATGGACGGCAACGGCCGCTGGGCCGAGCAGCGCGGTCTGCCCCGCCCGGAAGGCCACCGCGCCGGCACCGCCGCCGCCCACGAGATGGTCTACGGCGCCCTGGAGATCGGCCTGCGCCACCTGACCCTCTACGCGTTCTCCACCGAGAACTGGAAACGCGACACCGAGGAGATCACTGCGACCCTGGAAGCGATCCGACGCGACCTCGACGAGGGACCCATCCGTGACCTCGACGTACGCCAGCGCTGGTCGGGCCACCCCGACAAACTGCCCGAGGAACTCGTCCAGGCTCTCCTGCGCGGGGAACGCCGCACCCGCAACCGCACCGGCCTAACCCTCACCGTCTGCATCAACTACGGAGGCCGCGACGAGATCACGCGGACAGCCGCAGCCCTCGCCCGGGCAGCCCACGCAGGCGACATCGACCCCCACCTCATCGGGGAAGACGACTTCGCCCGCCACCTGCCCCACCCCGACATGCCGGACGTCGACCTGCTGTGGCGCACCGGCAACGAACAGCGCACCTCCAACTTCCTTCCCTGGCACATCACGTATGCCGAGTTGTACTTCACCCCCAACTACTGGCCCGACGTCGACCGGCGTGATCTGTGGCAGGCCATCACCGAATACAGCCGACGCCAACGACGCCACGGCGGCGCCACGCAGTAAGGCGCGCGGGTCCAGGATTCCTGGTCGTCAGGCCGTAGGAACTCGTACGCGACTGCTGGATCCCGGGCCCCTGTGTGCGGGGCGATGCCCGCCGCTCGCCGATCGGGCCGAACGGGCCCAGCCGAGCGGCATGGGCACGGCGCCAGCCGACCGCCTCCTGGACGCCCTGCTCGTCCTGGCAAACCTCGAAGTCAATCGCTGACAGGTGATCTGCTCCGCAGACAGCCACCCACGACCGGCGTGAGCGCCCCGAGCTTGGGTCACACCAACCCTTGGACCTACGAATCCGAGTTGACGGAGGCTCAGTGGAGTCCGCTCCCGCGCGCCATGGTGGTGCACACCACGCCAGGTGGCGGGTGCACAACGTCGTCGGTGCGCACCATGAAATGCATCGTCACCGCGCCGTGGGCGATGAAACGCACCGCCGACGTCGGGTGCACGCACCGGATGCCGCGATGTCCTGCACTCACCTCCGCCGGCGGTCGATCACCCCCGGCTCGGCAGGGAACCGGGCCGCATCTTCTCGGCACCGGGCTGCGCCCCGCCGGCACAATATTCGCGGCGATCCGGGTGTAGCGTCTTTGACATGGACCTTCGCACCACCGTTGAGCGCGCTCAACGCCTCAAGCAACTGCACGCCGCGCACAAGCCGCTCGTGCTGCCGACCGTCTGGGACGTCTGGTCCGCACGGACGGCAGTTGCCGCCGGATTTCCCGCGCTGACGATCGGCAGTCATCCGCTCGCCGACTCCCGGGGGGCCGACGACCACGAGGGGCAGACCTTCGAGGAGGTGCTCACCGCCGTCAGGCCGATCATCGCGGCGGTCGACGTTCCCGTGTCCGTGGACCTGGAAGCCGGGTACGGACAGGAGCCGGCGGATCTCGTCGCCGGGCTCATCGAGGTCGGCGGCGTCGGTCTCAACGTCGAGGACACCGTCCACTCGGACGGCGGACGCGTGCGCAGCACGCAGGAGCACGCAGGCTACATCGCCGGCCTGCGCGCGGCGGCTGACGACGCGGGGGTACCGGTCTGGGTGAACGGGCGCACCGACCTCTTCCTGCACGCGGAGGACGCCTCCGGCGTCCTCGACAAGGCGATCGAGCGGCTGCGGGCCCTGGAGCAGGCCGGCGCTGACAGTGTTTACCCGGTGGGTATTCAGGACAACGACGACCTGCTCGTGGCGGTGACCGGCGCCGTCGCCGTTCCCGTGAACTCCACGGCCCATCCCGTCAAGCACAGTCTTGAGCGCTTCCGCCGGCTCGGCGTCGGCCGGATCACCTACGGCCCGCTGCTGCAGCTCGCGATGACGGATGCGATGAAGGACATGCTCGGGCCGTGGGCACCCTGAAGAGTCAGATCTCCTGACAAAGCGGGAGGCCGACCAGTCGGCGCCGGCAGATGATGCCGCGGGCCAGGCCGAGGAAGGCTTCGGGATGTCGTCGCGGATCTCCCGGCGGATTGCGCAGTCGGCGGAACCGGTGCAGCAGTGCAAAGCTCTGCTCGACCACCCAGCTGTGCACGCCCGACCCGGAACCGTGGTCGACGCCGCGCCGTGCGGGCCCCGGGGTGATCCCCGGGGCCCGCACCTGCTTGAGGTACTCGTCGTAGTCGTAGCCGTAGCCGTAGCCGTAGCCGTAGCCGTAGCCGTAGCCGTAGCCGTAGCCGTAGCCGTAGCCGCGGTCGGCGTGGAGCGCGACCGGTCGCTGCCGGGACCGTCCGCACCGTCCGCGTACGGGCCGGACGGCCTGGATCAGGGGGACGAGCCGGCCGACGCCATCTTCAACACCCTCCCGACCTCATGGGAATGGGGCCGGGGATGCCAAGCGCTCGGCGAGACTGTCCAGGGGCCGGTCCTCCTGGGCCTGGTACTCCAGCCGCAGTTCGTGATCTTGCTGGTGGAGACAGTGGCGTCGGTCAGCGACGGCCGTTATTCCAGCCACGTACCGTTGCGCATGATGACTCTGCCGCGCAGTTCCGGCTCGCCGCGCCACGCGCGGACGCTCTCCGGCACCACGCGCACATACAGAAAGGAACCTTCCTCCGCACGCGGGTCCCACTCGAACTCGGCGGCGAACGCCTCGGCCGCCTCTCCGGGCACGTCCTGGTCCAGGAAGCATTCCGCCTCACCCTGGAGGAGCACCACGTCGAAGGTGTCCGGCAGTGCCAGACGCACGCGCGGCTCCTCACGGACGTTGCGCGCAGTCGCGGAAGTGGCACTGGTGCACATCCACACCGCTCGCCCGTCCCACATGAACCACAGTGGCACCTGGTGCGGCCCGTGATCGGGATGTGCTGTCGACACCCATACATCCCGCTCGGCGACGAGCCGTTCCAGCGTGTCGCGCCTGCGCTCCGCCGCCTGGCGGCGAACGATTCCCTTGGTCCGCATGAGTGCCGACCATAGCCAGCGGGCTCAGAGTGCGCATGAGGCGAGGGACCTACGCCCGGCGACCGATGAACCCCCTCGGCCTCTGACTCGGGGCGGCCGGTACAGGCCGGCTGACACACGGGTACGGCCACAGCTGATCATCGTGTCTTGTGCGGACAAACGAAGAGACGGTGTCCGCGGGTCGCGGCGTAGCCCCTGCCCGCCGGCACGAGGTGTTCGAGGTCCTGATGGGCCGGATGGCGGGCCGGGGAGGCGAGTCCGGCACCGACACAGCCGGGTCCACAAGGTCCGCAAGGCCATGAGTGCGCTCCCGAAGTCCGCCCAGAACCGCCTGCGTGCGATCACCGCACCCCGCCTCGTCGCCCTCGTTCGCGCCGGAGCCCGCTTCGAGAACGGACACCTCGTCGATCGCCCCGCGGCCGCCGCTGCATGAACAACCTCAACTTATCGACAGGAGCAGCCGATCGGCCGACCCGGAACGCGGGAAGCGCGTCCGCATCGCATCAATGCAGATGTCCCGGGACGTAGGACTGTTGAAGCGGAGACGGTCGTAGGCGGTGAAGGCAGGTTCCAGCGCGTCGAGTTCGTCGATCAGAGCGTGCAGTCGGACGAACCACGGTGCTGAACCGGCATCGGGCTCGTTCGGCGCGGAGCTGATCGCCGTCGTCAAGTGGTTCTTGCGCTGGATGGTGGCCGGGGTGACCGAGTGCAGGCACACGTACTGTCCGCTGAGGTAGGAATTCCACTCCTCCTTGCCGACGGCCGGGTCCTCCCAGTGCGCAGTGAACCAGGTTCGGAGCCCGTCGGTGCCGCCCGCCTCGTCGGCAAGGGAGAACAGGTCGCGCGGCACCATCTCCGCACCGTCGGAGCGCAGGTATCCCGGCAGCGGCAGGCGCTGCTCCAACATCAGCCGGCGAACCTCGTCGGTATCACGGCCACGGGCCGCGCACAGTTCATCCAGGACAACGAACTGCACGCTCACGTACGCGTCATCGGCATCGGTCATCGGATGGTCGCCGTTGACCTCGCGGAAACGGTCGGCAAGCTGCTGCTTGAGGTCTGTCCCTGGCATCAGAGGCCTTTCACGTTCACCCGCACGGGCGCCTCCCGCAGGGTTCTGCGCACGCTATCGGCCGCACAGTTCGGTCCTCACCGAACTGTCCGGAGGTGTCGACACGGTGGTGGAAACACCCTCGCTCTCCGAGTCCCGCACACCGATTCCACAACTCCTGACAACTACTCGTCGAGATGCGGCCCCGGCATCGCCCCGACCGCCGGCGCCGGGTTCTCGCCCGCCGCTGTCTTGGCGCGGTCGGGAACGCCGCCCTCCTCAGGTGAAGAGGAGGTGAAGAGGCCCATCGGGTGGTACTGCACGCGTGTGCGGGTGTCTGGTGCGAGTGGCTGGTGCCCGGGTCGGCAGAACCCCCTTTCCAGGGGACACCCTTCGTAGCGGGTGGCCAGGGTTCGTGCCGTCTCGGCGATGCGGTTGCGTAGTTCGGCCGGTGCCATGACCTCGACGTCGGCGCCCAGCCGCAGGAACTCTCGGTGGGCGTGGTCGACCGACTCGATGGGCACGCGGGCCTCCGTCCATCCGTCGCCCGTGGGTGTCACCCCGAGGCGGCGGGCGCCCTCCGGGGTGAGCCGCACCAGGGCCTCCGCGGTGTGCAGTCGCGCTCGGAAGCCGGCCGGGTAGCCGTTCCGGTATCAGGCAAGGTCGAACCCGTCCGGAACGACGAACTCTTCCTCCAGCGGACGGATCTCGAGGATCTGGTCGACCCGGTAGGTGCGGATCCCGGACGGCCCGCCCGCGACCAGGTACCAGCGGCCGGCCTTGAGGACGAGCCCGTACGGCTCCACCCGTCGCTCGATCTCCTCCGGCGCCCGTCAGCGCCGGTACCGCAGTACCGCCGCCCGCCGCGCCCACACCGCGGCGGCGACCGCGGCCAGGTGAGGCACCCGGTCGGCGTCGCCGTACCAGCCGGGGGCGTCGAGCAGGAAGCGCTCCTGGATCCGCTCGGCCGCCCAGCAGCCCCGACTGAAACGGCGGGGCCGGCGCACTGCCGGCAGGGGATGACGTCCGGTCTCCTCCCAACGTGAAGTGGACCTGGCCGAGCAGGGCCCGTCGGGCTGAGCGGCTCCGTCCCACGAGCCGTCTCCTGACGCGTGACGGCGGCGACATGACCCCATGCACCATCAACTAAGCTGCCCCCAGCCGTGATTCCTCTTCACACAGCCCTGTCAAGCCCGCCCCCGCCCGGGAATCGCCGTCCCGGTCAGCGCGTCGCTCGATCGCCGACGCCGACGCCGACGCCGAGAAGGGCATCTTCCGCCTCTTCGCAGGTGTCGTCGACGCCCGGCACCACCCGGCGTGCCACGCGCGCTTTCCGGCCGAGCCCGAGAAGAAAGGTATGGAGAGTACATGTCTGACCAGCAGCAGGCGTCCAGCGAGCCCACTGCCCCCGAGCGGGCAGCTGCGACGCCCGACGCCGAGGCCGTCAAGGTATTCCTCAGCGACGCCGGGAAGCCCTCGAGTGCCTCAGCGCCGGAAGGCGCCGGTGCGGGAAGGACCGCGGCGACCGAAGCGGAGACGGGGGCCGACCCTGACGAAGGGGCCCTGCCCACCGGTTTCACGGGCGGACGGAACGCCGGTGCTGCGGCCATGGGGCGGACGGGTACCGCAGGTGACACCGAGGAAGCCTCCACCCGAAAAAAGCCTCAGGGCACCGACAGCTCCGAGGCGACGGCCGCTGAGGCCGCGAGCGATGACGTGAATGCCGGCGAGGACGAGAAGGGCGCTGCCGCCGGCGCCGAGGGCGTGGGCGCCGACAAGACGAATGGCGCGCAGGGCCTGTCCGCCGCAGCTGCCAAGGGGCAGCGCAAGGCCATCGCGACCGCCGTGGACGATGGTGGCGCGACCGGCTCCGGCCAGAGCGGGGCCGACCGCCCGCGTAAGCCCGTGCTCGCCGCTGCCGCCGTGGTGGGAGCGCTCCTGGTCGCTGTCCCGCTGCTGATCACGGCGAACGACAGGGACGAGAAGGAGAAGGCGACCGACACCGTGGGCTCGGACACTGTCCTGGACACGGCAAAAGACCCGGTCGGCGTCTTCGCCACCCAGTCACCCTCCCCCGCGCAGACCGAGCAGGAGAAGAAGGACCCGAAGAAGGAGGCCGCGAAGAAGAAGGCGTCCGCAACGCCGACTGCGGACAAGCCCGCCGCGCCCGCAGCGGAGCCCAGCCCTTCGCCGAGCCGGAGGACAAAGGCCGTCGTGAAGAAGGCGCCGAGCAATCTGCCGGCCGTCCTGACCAGAGTGCTGATCAAGAACAACACCAACCGCACCTGCGTCGATGTCCCTGGCTTCACCAGCGGCCGACCGGACGGGCCGGTGACGCATGCCACCTGTAACAGCAACACGGACGACAACCAGCTGTGGAACGTCGAGAAGCGTTACGACAAGGCCGGCCCCGGCGGGGTACCGCTCTTCCAGATACGCAACGTCATGGACAGCATGTGCTTGGACCTGCCCGGCTACCAAGGCGTCGGAGGTGCCACCAAGGTCACGGAGTTTCCCTGCGACGGCACCACGAACGACAACCAGCTGTGGTGGCTGGACAAGCAGTCCGACGGAACGTTCTGGATACGCAACGCTGCCAGCAACAACCAGTGCCTCGACTCCTACGAACCCGACGACGCGACGCGCGACCTGATCGTCTGGCCCTGCGCCCCGGAAAGCCGGAACAACCACGAGTGGATCTTCACGCGGTCCTGACCGAGCCCAGCGTGCCGGGCACTTCAACGGGCTCGCGCACGTGGCGACAGGCGGTCGCGACGCCGAACCCGGCGGCAAGCTGCACGCAGGTGTCGCCGCACCGTAGGAAGGCGCAGGTCAGGGGTGTACTTGGTGGGAAGCCGCAGTGTTGGGCGTGGGAATGCGTGCGCTCACCACGCAGGCGGTGCCAGGGCCTGCGTGACGGCGCCGACGACGGCGCGGACGAGTCTGGCCGAGCCGCGCTGTCCAAGCCGCGCTGTCCGGGCCTGATGTGCCGGTGCCGTACTGATTCCCGTGCCCACTACGGAGCGTGGAAGTCCGGCATGAGCCGCAGGTCGGACGTCGCAGTGCCGCCGGGGTGTGTGGCGTGCGGGCTCCGCGGGGCCGGGTCGGACGGGTGGCTCGGTTCTTGTGCGTGCCCCGTTCGGCTGCCGTCCCGCACGACCGCTGCCCGCTGACGTGCGCACCCCGCTGACGTGGGGCGACGATCCGCCGGCCGTGGCGGCAGACGGTCGCCGTCCGCTCCGAGTCGTCGGGGCCCGGGGCGTTCGCCCGCCGCGGCCTGGCCGGTCTTACCTGCTTCCCGGCCCGTGGTCCGTCCTTCGCTCGCCGTCCGCCGGGCGGTCGGCTTCCCAGTGCATGCGGATCATCGCACAGGTCTCGCCGTCGCCGGGCGGCCGCGTCCAGGAGCGGGTGGTGAACGTGTGCAGCCGCCTCCCCTCCTCGGACGCGGGTGGGAACCCCAGCGGCCGGCGAAGTGGCTCCGGGCCCTGCCGGGTACGGCATGCTCCGGCTGCCGCTACCGCACTCCTTCGGCATGGATGACCCCGCCGGGACGATGTCCGGTCAAGTCGCTCACGAGGGCGAGGAGTTCCTGGCTCAGCGAGCGTCCGGCAGCGGCGAACAGATCCGGGTAGAGGCCGGGGAAGGTGTTCTCGTCCACGATGACGGGCCGCCCCTCGGACAGGATCAGGTCGAAGCCCACCAGCGGCAGTCCCAGGGCCTGTTGGGCGTGGCGGGCGAGCCGGGCGTGCTCCGCGGGGACTTCGCAGCCGTCGACGTCGCCGCCGATCCCCTCGGGGTCGTACACCTTCGAGGCGTCGGCGGACAGGCGGGCGAAGCGGTGGCTGCGCTTGCGGTAGCCGTACATCAGCGTGCCGTTGATGAGGGTCGTGCCCACCCAGTCCGCGGGGTCGTTGGGGTAGAAGCGCTCCAGCAGGAGGGTGCTTTCCGTGGTCGCCGCGAGCGTGTGGTCCAGGTAGTCGGCCAGGTCCCGCAGGGTGGCGAAGTCCTCGATCAGCAGGACCCCTCGTCCGAAGGAGCCGCGCCGGGGTTTCAGCAGGGCGCGGCCCCACTGCGCGATGACGGGTGCGGCGGCGGCCGGGTCGCGCCGGTCGAGCAGGACCGTGTCGGGCACGGGGAGTCCCGCCCGGGACAGCCGCAGGTGTGCCCGGTACTTGTCGAGGCCCGTCGAGAAGCGCGTCGGGTCGGGGACGACCGGTACGTCCAGGCTGAGCGTGCGCAACGCCTCCAGGTCGTAGCCGCCGGGCTCCTGGGCCACCCGGGCGTGCCAGAGGTAGAGGTCGAGGTCGTTGAGGCAGACCTCACCGCAGTACACCTTGCCGTCACGGATGAAGGACCGGCGGATGTCCAGGTCGTGCAGGAACTCGACGTCGGTGAGATCCCGCAGCAGCTTCATGAACAGCGCGTGGTCGTCGGGCGGGATCCTGCCGACCCCCGTGTGCGCCGGCACCGTCGTCCCGCCGCGGGGGGCGGGCGGCAGGAAGGTTCCTACTCTCGGCATGGGCGGCGTCCTTCCGGGAAGCGGGCGGCGGGCGGCTCAGTAGCGGTCGCCCTCCGGGGCCGGCAAGGCGTCCAGGTCGGCGAAGTCCCCCGGCCCGAGCTTGACGTCCGCCGCTCCGGCGTTGTCGGCCAGGTGCTCGGCGGTCCTGGTCCCGGGAATGGGCACCACGTACCGGCCCTGCTCCAGCAGCCAGGCCAGCGCCACCTGCGCCAGGGTGGTTCCCGCCCGCCCGGCGATCTCCCGCACCCGGCCGACGATGGCCAGGTTGGCGCGCAACGCCTCGCGCTGGAAGCGCGGCAGCCGACGCCGCAGGTCGTCCTCGGGCAGGTCGTCGAAGGACGAGAAGCGCCCGGTGAGGAAGCCCCGTCCGAGCGGTGCGAAGGGCAGGAAGGCGATGCCCTGCTCCTCGCAGTACGGCAGCATCGCGGTCAGCGGGTCCCGCGTCCACAGCGACAGCTCGGACTGCACGGAGGCCACCGGGTGCACGCTCCGCGCCCGCTCGACCTGCTCCACGGTCACCTCGGAGAGGCCGATGCAGCGCGCCTTCCCCGCCGCGACGACCTCGGCCATCGCTCCCCAGGTCTCCTCCAGCGGAACCCGCGGGTCCACCCGGTGCAGTTGGTACAGGTCCACATGATCGGTGCCGAGCCGGCGCAGGCTGGCGTCGATCGAGGCCCGGATGTGCTCGGGACGGCCGTCCGGGACCGCACCGGGCGAAGTGCCGGAGCCGCCGTCGGGGGCGGTGAGGGCCAGACCGGCCTTGGTGGCCAGCACCGCGTCTTTGCGGCGGCCGCCCGCCAGCGCCCTGCCGACCATCTCCTCGTTGGTGTACGGGCCGTACACGTCCGCGGTGTCGATCAGCGTCACGCCCAGTTCGAGGGCCCGGTGGATCACCGCGATCGATGTGGCGTCGTCCCGTGAGGCCTTCCTGTCGTAGCCGAAGCTCATTCCCGAGCTCATGCCCATGCACCCCAGGCCGACGACGCCGACCTCGGGACCCGCTCTGCCCAGCGTGGTGTATCGCACTCGTCCCTGTCCTCTCCGGCCGCTCGGGCCATGTGCGGGCGGGGCCGGCCGGAAACGGGCGGGGCGACGCGCTCGTCGCGCCCCCGGTACCCCGGGCCGCCCGAGCCCTCCTCTCCGACGAACCTCGGCCCGGTCACGGGCGGCACTGCGTCGGGACCACCTTCCCGGCAGTGTGCGGACGGTGCCGCCGGGCTCTCGGCGTTCCTTCCGATGATGTCCCCAGCCGGTGACCGCGGCCTCTGTGATTGGGCCGTCCGGGTGAGGTGTCCGTGGGGCCCGGAGGAGGGCCGGGTTACTCGCCCGCGGCTGCGATGCCGTGTCACCGGCGGTGCGGTGACGTCATCGGCGGTGCGGGGGCCCGTGGCGCCGGGGCCGCGCGCCTGGCCGGCCGGGGCCCGCCGCAGGGGGCGCGCCCCGGTGGACGATGGCGCGTCCCGCAGGGCTGGGAGGTGCGGGGCGTGCACCCTGGACCGGGAGCGAGACGGCGGTGAAAGCCGGCCCGGGAGACGGGGCCTGCCTCGGAAGAACGATCGGATGGCAGAACGGGACCGTGAAAAGGCGAAGCAGAGCGGGGCGCATCGGGGGAGAGGCCGGGGACGCGGCGTCACAGGCGGTCAAGACACTGTTCGTCCTTCTCACCGCCGAGAACTTTCTGATCAACTACACCTCGACCGCGATGAACGTGGCGCTGTCGGAGCTGGTCAGGGACCTGGACACCTCACTGACCGGCGTGCAGGCGGTGATCTCCCTGTACGCGCTGGTCGTCGCCGCGTGCCTGATCACCGGAAGCAAGCTCGGGGCACGCCACGGGTACCGGCGGGCCTTCGTCGTCGGCGGCGAGATCTTCGCCCTCGGCGCGATGGTCACCGCCCTCGGCCCGACCCTGCCGTTCATGCTGGTCGGCTGGTCCGTGCTCCAGGGAGTCGGGGTGGCACTGATGCTCCCCGCCCTGGTGTCGATGCTGACCGAGGCCTTCACCGGAGCCACCCGTACGAAGGTCCTGTCCACGCTGGGCATGACCGCGGGGATCGCGTCGGGGGCAGGCCCGGTGGTGGGCGGGCTGATCACCAACTACCTGAACTGGCGGGTGTCGTTCCTCCTGTCGTCCGTCATCACGCTGGCCGTGGTGGTGCTCATGCGGCGGACGCCCGATCCCGGGCTGCCGCGAGCGCGCCCCGAACAGCGCTTCGACGCCCTCGGGGCGGTGCTGTCCGCCGTCGGGTTCGGGCTGCTCGTCGTCGCGACCCTGCTGGCAGGGCGGTACGGCCTGCTCAAGGACCGTCAGGACTTCGAGGTCTTCGGCACCACCCTGCTCCGCCGCGGCCAGGTGTCCCCCGTGCCCCTGCTGGCCGGCGTGGGACTGGTGGTCCTGGCCGTGTTCGCCGGACGGGAGCGTCACCTGACCAAGCGCGGCAGGGACCCGCTGGTGCGGCTGTCGGTGCTGCGCGACCGCACCGTCCGGGTGGGCACCCTGACCCTGGTGATGCAGATCCTGGTGCCCACCGGCGTGCTCTTCCTGGTCCCGGTCTTCCTGCAGACGACCGTGGGCTTCGACGCGCTGCGCAGCGGAGTCACGCTGATCGTGGTGCCGGTGGCGTTGGCGGTGGCGGCATCCGCGGCCGCCGGGCTCATCGGCAGCGGACGGATGACCCACCGTACGGCCCAGCTGGGGGCGTTCTTCTTCATGGCCGCCGGCTGCGTCGCCATCGCCGTGATGTTCGACCCGCACCAGCAGGACGTGTCGGCCATGGGCCTGGCGCTCGCACCGGGTCTCCTCCTCGTCGGACTCGGCCGCGGCATGGCCACGACGGCGACCGACCTGGTCCAGTCGGCTGTTCCTCCGGACGAGGTGAGCGACGTGACGGGACTCTCCCGCACCGCCACCTACCTCGGCAGCTCGTTCGGGGTCGCCCTCGCCGGGGCGTTCATGACCACCGCGCTGCTCCTCGCGTTCGAGGCGGGGGCGGACGACAGCGACGTCCTGACCTCCGGTCAGAAGCGGTTCGTCACGCACACGGTCGAGCACCAGGTCCAGATCACCGCCGTGACCGACGACGCCGTACGCGCGAGGCTCACGGCCCGGGGCATCACGGGGGCCGCGGCCGACGAACTCGTACGGATCAACGCCCGGGCCCGGGGAGAGGCGTTGACCGTCGCGGCCCTCGGGATGGGAGCCCTGGCCGTGATCGGCTTCCTGGTGGCACTACGACTTCCCCGCGCCTCCATCCGCAGGGAGCGGTGACCGAGAGGGCGGTCCGGTCAGCCCTGGCCGGCCGTGCCGCTCCCGCTCTTCAGCGAGGACAGGACCTGGGACGTCAGCTTCTTCGCGCTCGCGGCCCCGTTGTCGGCACCGTCGGTGGACAGCACGCTGACGACCGCCGTGCCCGCGCGGGCGGCGATCAGCGTGGTGCCGCTCTCCCACGCGCTGTTGGTGAGGGTGATGGTGTACGCCCCGTCCCCGAGCCCGGGCGTGGCGGCGCCGGTGACCGTCACCGTGCTGTGGGTGTCGGAGTCCGGGTAGGTCGGGCAGGCGGCGACGACGGCCGCCAGGCCCTTCAGCACGTCCGAGGCGGTGCTGTCGCGGTAGACGTCGATCTCCTGGTCGAGCTCGGCGGACGTGTTCTGGTTGATGTAGGAGTTCTGGGCGAACGAGACGCCTTCCACACCGGTGAGGCTGATCCAGCTCGTGGCCCCCAGGTCGGCGCAGTGCGGCTGGGCGGAGTCGTGGGTGGCCGGTGCCTGGTAGGTGTCCCCGGTGTCGCGGGCGAGGCTCGGGTCGGCGGCGAAGCCGGAGGGGAAGTACGAGGCGGGAGCCAGCGCCTCCTTCAGCTGCGCCCCCGTCAGGAGACCGGCGTTGGGGTCCTTGGCCTGTGACGGTGAAGCGGCCGCGGGGGACGCGCCGGTGGAGTCCGCGGACTCGGCGGAGCACGCGACCAGGGCCAGGGGAAGCGCCGCGACGGCGAGCATCTTGGCGGTGGGGGACGGGAGACGCATGGAAGTCCTCGAAACTGAAGTGCACGTGCGCCGGGTCCGGGTGGGGGCCGGGGGTGAGCGCGCCGCGGAAGCGCGTGTGGACCCCGGGGCCGGGCCTGCGGGGCCGGAAGATCACCGAGCCCGGAGCGACCTTAGATGGATGTAGGCCACAGATTGATCACCGGTTGCTCAAAGCGAAGTCAAAGCCTCCGCTTTCTCCCGAGGTTTTGCCAGGTCTTGGGGAGGCCTTGAGGGCTCGGGCCACCTCGCGAGCGGTGTGGCGCCGTGGTGTCGGCCCGGCGGCTCCGCCACCCGGTCGGCGCGCGGTCGTCGCCGGCCGGTGTCACGCTGGAACGACACGCAATCCGCGGAAGGGAACCGTCGTGATCACTACCGACCCCACTCCCGGCTCCCCCTGCTGGCTCGACCTCGGTGCCCCCGACGTCCGGGCCGCCGCGGCCTTCTACGGCGCGGTGCTCGGCTGGGACTTCGAGTCCATGGGCGAGGGCGGGGGCGCGGGCGGGGACGGAGAAGGCGGGATGTTCCGGAAGGACGGCAGGACCGTCGCCGGGCTCGGAAAGCTGACCGAGGAGGGCGCCCGCTCGGCCTGGATGCTCTACTACACGGTCACCGACGCGGACGCCACCACCCGGGCGGTGGAAGGCGCCGGCGGCACGGTCCGGGTGCCCCCGAGGGACCTCGGCGAGTGGGGCCGGGCGGCGCAGTACACCGACCCCGCGGGCGGCCGGTTCGCGGCCTGGCAGCCGGGGAGGCAAGCGGGCTTCGAACTGGCCGACGAGCCGGGCTCACTGTCCTGGACCGAGCTGTACACGAGCGATGCGGCCGCCGCGAGGCAGTTCTACGGCGCGGTCTTCGGCTGGGAGTTCAGCGACATGGAGATGCCGGGCGACGGGGGCACGTACACCCTCATCACCCCGGCCGGGCTGCCCGAGGACCGTATGCAGGGCGGGCTGATGCAGGTCCGTGAGGAGGACCTCTCCCTGGCGAAGGGGCGGGCGTACTGGCATCCGGTGTTCGCCGTCGCCGACTGTGACACCGCCGTCGCCGCGGTCACCGGGAACGGCGGCAGCGTGCAGACGGGGCCGGTGGACGCGGAGGGCGTCGGACGGCTCGCCGTCTGCCTCGACCCGTCCGGCGCCGACTTCGTGGTGCTCACCCCGCCCTCCCCGGGCTGAGCCGCTCGTCCTGCGCGAGCACGGCCGCCTGTCCTCCCCGGGCTGAGCCGCTCGTCCTGCGCTCAGGCCGGCAACGGCACGCACAGCAGCGCCGCCAGACCCGGTGCGCTGCCCAGGCGGGTGGTGAACGCGATTCCCGCGGCGTACTCGCCGCCCGCGCACTGCCCCTTGAGGCGTCCGACGGCGAAGTCGCCCCCGGCACCGTCGGCCGGGCGGTTGTCGTTCCGGTCGAACCAGACGGTACGGCCCGTGCGGCCCAGGGCGACGCGGGCGGGCGCGCACAGTGCCGCCGACACCCGGTCACCCCGGCGGCTGTGGCCGATGAGGAACTCACCCGCGGGGCACTGGAGTTTGGTGTAGCCGCTCGCCCAGTCACCCCCCGCGGGCACATGACGTTCGTCGGTGACGACCGTCCGGGCGTCGCCGTCCGCCCGCAGGCCGCCCGTCGTCACGTCGGTGCACAGGGCCCGCACGCCGGTGTGGCTGAGGCCGATCAGACGCAGGCCGTCGGGACAGACGGCCTTGCGGGCCCCCGGGTCCCAGTCGCCGGCCGCCCGCTCCCGCAACGACTGCACGGCGTCGCCGTGGTCGGTGGTGAGCATGCGCCAGGCAGGCACCGGTGCGACAGTTCCCGTGCGGCTCGCGGCGGTCATGAGGTGGTTCCAGGCGGCGGCGCGCCAGTCGCCCGGGTCGAGGATGCCGTACCGCCGCCCCGCCGGGTCGTAGCGCAGCAGGGCCCAGTCGTCGTGGCCCTCCCAGCCGACCAGGGGCCAGTAGGCGAAGTCGGCGTCCCGGTCGGCGAAGTGGTCGGTGATGTTGCCGAACCAGGTGCGGGCGGCGGCGCCCGTCTCACCGGAGCCGACGCCGAACTCGCTGATCCACACCGGTGCCGTGTGGTGCTGTCCCTCCGCGGTCACGAAGAAGGCCTGGTCGGCGAGGACCTGGTACAGCTGCTCGCGGGTCAGGTCCTGGTAACGGGCGTCGTGGGTCTCGCCGATGCCGGTTGCGCCGCTGTGCCGGGGACCGGTGTAGCCGTAGAAGTGGGCCGAGTAGACCAGTTTGTGGGCGTCCACGAGGGTGTGCGAGAGCGCCCGGACGGGGGTGAGCGTGGGCCGGCCGTGGGGCAGCCCGTCCACGGGCAGGCCGGTCCAGTTGATGCCCTCGATCACGATGAGGAGGCCGGGGTTGGCCTCGGTGAGGATGCGGTCCGCGGCGAGCTGCGCCGCGGCGTGCCAGTCGTGGGCGTCGCCCAGGCCCCAGTTGGGGTCGTCGAGGAGGTCCCGGCGTACCTCGTTGTAGAGATCCGCGCCCACGACCCGGGGGTCGGCGGCGTAGCGGCGGGCCATGAAGACCCAGTCGTCGGCCCACTGCCGGGTGGACCGGCTGCTGTTCCAGCGTTCGTTGCCGTCGATGCCGCAGCACCAACGGGACGTGTTGGTGTGGTTGTTGAGGACGACCGCGAACCCGTCCCGGGTGAGGGCGGCCACGACGGCGTCGAAGACCTGGAGCGGTGTCCTGCCGCGCAGCTGCGGGTTCGCCGTGACGGCGGAGTCCGGGACGGGCGCGGTGGCGCGGATCATCGCGTTGGAGAACGGCAGCCGGACGCTGTTGATGCCGAGCGCGTGGAAGTCGGCGAGCAGGGCGGACAGCGGGGCGCGGTCCAGGCCGAGGGGGATGTCGTGGGAGTTCTGCCCGGCGTGGTGGTCGGTGCCGCTGCCCGTCCACGAGCCCTGCGCGCCGTCCCAGTTGGCCGACTTCAGGCGGAAGCGCCGGCCCTCGGCGTCGACGACGTACCGGCCGCGGGTGGACAGCGGCGGCTGCCAGGCGTCGACGGCCGAGGGGACCGAGGGGACCGATCGGGGCGGGACCCCGGGTGCGACGGAGGCGGCGGTCGCGGTGGAGGGGGTGGGGGCGGTGACTAGCAGCGTGACCACCACCGACATCACTGTCAGGGACTTGACAAATTTGAGGGTCGGCATCGGATCCTCTGTGGCGGGGGAGGGGAGTCGGCTACCGGCGGCTGTCACCTTATGGCGGAACACCGGTCGGGTCGACCCTGATGTCAGCCACCCCGCAGCCGTAGCCGTAGCCGTAGCCGTAGCCGCAGCCGCAGTTCTGGCAGGGCCGGGCAGGGCAGGGCAGGGTGAGCGGCCGACGCCTGCCGGCGGTGGAGTTTGCCTCTACTTTCCCAGGAAATAAGCCAGTTGGGCATCGGAACAGGAGCCGCTGGAACACCTCGGCAGGCCGAGTCGACGCCCTGCGGACGACCGGACCCCGGAAGGGCCGCGCTCCGGATCGCCCGGGAGGGGAGGAGCGTCGTGCCGCAGTCCGACGACGAGTGCCCGGCCGTCCTCGAGGGACGGTTCCCGCCCACCGGTCCTCGACCCGCGCGGCCTCGCCGGCGCCGCCGTACCGGGGCCCGGTGGACGCTGACCTCCGGGGTCGCCGCCCTGGTCACCGGCGTCGCCCTGGCTCAGAGTCTGCTCATCGCCACGGGTTTGGTCCTGGCCGGTATCGGCGTGCAACTGTTCGACGCACCGGACGCACCGGACGCACCGGACGCACCGGCCGGGCGCCCCGATCGGCCTGCCGGCTGAGGGTGCTTCCCCGCACGGGGTCCGTGCGCCGTCGCGCGAGACGCCCGCGGCACCTATCGCCGCCCGCTCCCGTACGGCGCCCGCCCGACGCGGCCACCGCACGGGAGCGGGAGGAGCGGCCGGGCGGCTCGTGGCCGTCGGTGCGAGGGCGGGTCACTCCGCAGACGGCCCACCGGGACCGTTGAAGGTGATGCCGGAGAAGTCGCGTCCCTGGAGGACCTGACTCCTCTGCGTGCCTCCGCTGATCGTGTTGGTGGTCTCTCCCTGCCCGGTGCTCAGTGTCCGAGCCCGCTGCCACCACTGCGCCAGGTCCGCCCGGAACACCGCGTCCTGTTCCGCCCGGTGCAGCAGGACCGCGCTCAGCGCCCGTGCTCGTTCCTCGTCGTGCGGAGCCTGGCTCAGGGCGACCAGTTCGGCCTCACCGGCTGCCACCGCGGGTGAACCCCGGTCCTCCGGCCTGCCGCGCACCAGACGGTTCAGCACCGCCCACAGCTGCCGGCCCGCCTCACCGCCCGCGCCGGTCGCCATCGCCACGAGAAGTCCCGCCGAGATCGGATCCACGTCTGAGTCCCCCTGCCGCGTGTTCGGAGCCTCATCGTCCCAGGGGTCGCACCGGCGGGGGGAGAAGTCAACCGGCCGTCCTCCGCGGAGGACGGCCGGTCGGGGAACCGTTTCGGCAGGACCCGCACTCAGGCCAGGACGCCGGATGTGGTGTCCGTCAGGCGCCGGTGATGGGGCGCGATATCTCGTTTGCCATCACGAAGTATGCGATACAGGTCAGCGCGATGGCGGCGTAAATCTTCACGTGCGGGTGGCTCCTTTATGACAATCTCTTCAAGGCGCGTATGTGCGCGCGGTGATGTGCCGGTGAATTCCTGACCGGCCTCCGCAGCATGATCGTAGCGGCTCCCGGAGGGCGTGCGCGCCCCGTACGAGAAGAATTCGGGGAGCGGGGATCTGTGCGCGTGTCAGCTGTTTCAGTGCTCGGCGAGTCCGCCGGGCCGCTCACGTATCCGCTCCAGTGCGCGGGCCGCGCGAACCTCCTCGGAGGAGGCGCCGACGCGCCTGCTCAGGGACCGGCTCTCCTCCAGGTGGGCCACGGCCTGAGCCAGTCGGCCCGCGTCGTGCTCGGCCTGGGCGAGGTCGTGGAGGATGTCGATCTCCTCGCCCGCGGCGTGGATGCGCCGGGCCAGGACGAGTGCGGCCAAGTGGCGGCTCAGGGAGCGCTCGCCGTGGCCGGCCGCGCGGTGGGCCCTGCCGATCCCGTTGAGCGTGATGGCCTCCGCGCGCAGGTCCCCGACATCGCGCAGCACCGGCAGGATCCGCTCGTAGAGCTCACGGGCCTCGTCCGGTTTTCCCAGCGCCTCCAGCACGCTCGCCAGGTTCATGTGAAGAGTGGCACTGTCCCGCCGACTTCCCATTCCGGCCGCCACACTTATTGCTTGGCGGTAGAACCTTTCCGCCGTTCCTGGTTCTCCTGCTTTCCGGTGCAGCTCCGCCAGGTTGTTGAGGGTGCTGTAAATTCCCCGGTCGTCGCCCATTTCTCTGAATGCGGAGAGGGTGGACCGGAAACAGGCGAGCGCCTCGTCGCTCTCGGCCAGATGGAGGTGGGTTATTCCCAACAGGTTCTCGCTGCGGGCCGTCTGGAGCTTGTCCTGGGTTTGCTTGAGCAACTCAAGGGATTTCTTCTGGAGCGATTGGGCGATTTTGTAACGGCCCGTCTGCCACAGGGGCACCGTCAGTTGGTGGATGCACCCGTTCTCCAGCGCGGTGTCGTCGAGGGCGCGAGCGGTGGTCAGGGCCGCGCGGGCGGCCGAGATCGCCTCCTCGTAGCGCGAGCTGTGGGTGTACACCGTGCTCAGGTCCAGCAGGGCGCGGGCCTTCGACGCCTCGTCACCCGTGCCGTCCCAGTGGGTGACGGCCCGGCGCAGCAGCGGCTCGGCGATGGACGGGTGTCCTTCCATGTCCAGGAAACCGGCCAGTACGTGCACGCTGTTCGCCAGTTGGTGTTCCGGCCCGTGTTCCGCGATCCAGGTCAGCGCTTCCAGGAGATTGCCGCCTTCGGTGATCAGCCATTCCTCGGCCGCGTGCGCGTCGGTGATCTCCCGCCGGGGCTTGATGCGAGAACCGTCCAGGTCGACGGTCATGCGAGAGCGGAACGGATAGGCCAGTCGGTCGGCTCGGTCGGCGGTGGCGACATAGTGATCCACGAGTCTTCGCATGCACGGTCGAGAATCGTCGGAAGATTCGAACTCGTCGGCGTCGGTCAATGATCGCGCGTACACCCGAAGAAGATCATGCATCGTGAATCGATGCGGCGCCGGCTCGGAAATCAAGTGGTTGACGAGGAGTTCCTCCAGTACGCGTTCGGTCGTGCCGAGGGAGAGGCCGGACAGTGCGGCGACCGCGGGTGGTCCGAATTCCGTCCCGAAGTGCAGCCCGGCCCGCCGGAAGACCAACTGCTGTTCAGGGCTCAGCGCACGGTACGACAGTGCGAAGACGTGGGTCATCGTCCGTTCGCCGTCGCGCAGTTCGGCGAGGCTTCCGGCGCCTTCGGTCAGTTGGGCCAGCAGGTCGCGGGTGGTCCACGAGGGGTGCGTGAGCAGTCGGCTCGCGGCGATCTCGATGGCCAGCGGCAGAAAACCGCAGATGTGGACGATCTCGGCGATCTCGGACTGCCTGGCGCCGCGTCGCGCCCCGAGACGCTGCTCGAAGAGGGCGATCGCGTCGTCCCGGGGCAGGACGTCCAGGGAGACCGGTCGCACCCCCGGCAGTCCGGGGAGCCGCCTCCGGCTGGTCACGACGACGGCGGTGGGGGAGGCGCCGGGGAGCAGTGGGCGGACCTGGCCGGGGCCCGTCGCGTCGTCGAGGATCACCAGCATGCGCCGCTCGCGGGCCGCCGCACGCCACAGCGCCGCCAGCTCGTCGGTCTCGTGCGGCAGGTCCTTGGCGTCCGTGCCGAGCAGGCGCAGAAGCTCGGTGAGCGCCCGGGCCGGAGTCGGTGCCGTCCGGTCCGAGGCGTGTCCGCCCAGGTGCAGGAAGAGGCGGCCGCCCGGAAAGCGGTCCCGCAGCCGATGGGCCAGGTGGACGGCCAGGGAGGTCTTGCCCACACCGCCCATGCCGTCGATGGCCTCCACGGCGACCACCGTGCCTCCCGCCTCGTCCCCCTCGCAGAGGGCCGCGGTGAGCCGCCGCAGTTCGTCACGACGGCCGACCCACGGGACGTCGCGCGGCAGGTTGTCCGGCACCCGGCGAGGAGGGCCGGCGTGTGACCGCGACACCGTTGCCGTGTGCCCGAGCAGCGCCGCGGCGGGCGCCCCCGACAGGATCCCCTGCTGGACGCGGTGCAGTCGCTGTCCGGCGTCGAGGCCGATGTCGCGGATGACGCGCTGCCGGGTCCGCTGCAGCAGCCTGGTCGCCTCGGCGGTACGACTGCTCCCGTGGAGCGCCAGGGCCAGTTGCTCGATCAGAGCCTCGTCGACGGGATGCGCCTCCGCCAGGGGGAGCAGGACGGGGACGGCGTCGGCGAACCGTTCCATGCCGATGAGGATCTCGGCCCGGGTCATCGCGGCGCCGAGACGTGTCTCGGCCACGGTGGTCCGCACGTGCTCCGCCCAGGAGCCGGTGATCCCGGTCAGCGGCTCGCCGTGCCAGATGTCCTCCGCCTCGCTCAGCAGCAGCAGGGCCGATTCCGCGTCGTCCTGCCGCAGCGAACGGGCCTGGCCGACACGGTTCGCGTAGCAGCGCAGGTCCACGTGGTCGGGGTCGGCGTGCAACGCGTACGAGTTCGTCCGGCTGACGATCGCGGGCGCGTCGGCTCCGTCGATGACGCGCAGGGCGCTGCGGATGCGCGACACATGGGTGTGCAGCGCCTCCCTCGCCTTGACCGGCGGGTGGTCGTCCCAGACGCGGTGGATCAGGGTGTCCATGCTCACGGTCCGGCCGGCCTCCCAGGCGAGGACGGCCAGCGTCAGACGGGATTTGGTGGAGCCCGGATCGCTGCGCTGGCCGGCGGCCCGTACGTCGACCGAACCCGAAAGGCGGATTTCCCATTCCACCAGCGTCCTCCCGCCGGTAGCGCTTTCTGTCGGCTGGACCGTAGAGCGTGTCATGTTCCTGTTGAGGATGACCAGACGGATATTGGCTGAGTCCGGAAGTGACCGGCGAACAAGTGCTCTTGTTCACGCGTCACCGAAAGCGGGGAGTGATTTCCAGCGGGCCGGACAACGCGTACGCGCGCCGGACGGGTGGACGACACGATCGCCGGACGCGTCGAGAGGAGCCATGCGGGTGCACGTTCCCCCAACGAGCAGGCTGGAGGCGCTGTCGACGGCCATCGACGCCTGCCACGCGGACAGACGGTCCCCCGCCTGGCGGGCGCTGGCCCAGGTCGTCCGGACCGCGGCATTCGCGGACCCCGCCGTGTCCGGCCTCTGGCCCCCGGACGAGGGCATCCGGCCCGAGCGGACCCGCAGGGCACTGCGCCGCCTCGCCCGGGAACTGGACGCCCTTGCCTCGCGTGATGCCGGCACACGGCTCGCCGTGACCTCGTGGCTCCGGCACCACGGAGCGGCGCCACCGGAGCCTCCGCCCGCTTCGACGGCCAACGTCGTCGGCGGGACTTCCGTGATCCACGGCCCCAGCGTGCAGGCCCGTGACATCCACGGACTTCACTTCCACCTGCCGCCCGGAGCGGACCGTCCCCGTCACCCCGTTCCCCGCCAACTGCCACCGGTCACGGCACAGTTCGTGGACCGCGAGCACGACAGGCACGTTCTGGACACACTGCGCGCGCAGCGACCGGCGCACGCACCCCAGCTCCTGGTCGTCAGCGGACTGCCCGGCGTCGGGAAGACCGCTCTCGCCGCACACTGGCTGCACGGGCACGCGCACGACTTTCCCGACGGCACGCTCTACGCGGACCTCGGCGGTCACGCCGCCGACGACGATTCCGGGCCGGTCTCCCCGGGCACGGTCCTCGAGCGCTTCCTCATCGCGCTCGGCGCACCTTCCGTACCGGCCGACACGGCAGGGCGCAGCGCCCTGTGGCGCTCCTTGACCTCGGGACTGCGGATCGCGGTCCTGCTGGACAACGCGTTCACGGCGGCCCAGGTACGGCCGCTCCTGCCCGGCACACCCACCGGACTCACCGTCGTGACCAGCAGGAGCAACCTCACCGGTCTGCGGGTCGACGGGGCGTCCGTGCACCGGATGGAGGGGCTTCCGGCGGAATCGGCCGTCGAGCTCCTGGCCGTGGGCGGCGGGGCGCGGGTGACGCGGGAATCCGCCGCCGCCCACGAGGTGGTGAGGCTGTGCGGGCGTCTGCCGCTGACGGTCTGCCTGGCCTCCGCCCAACTCGCCGTACGCCCGCACCGTTCCGTGTCCGCCCTCGCCGAAGCGCTGTCCGGGACGCGGGGCGCCGTCGACACCCTGCGGATCGAAGGAGAAGCGGTGATGGGAACGGCTCTGGACCTGTCGTACGGCCTGTTGCCCGAGGAGAGCGCGGTGCTCTACCGGAGGATGGGGCTGCTGCCCACGGACCACTACGACCTCCACCTGCTGGCAGCCGTGGCCGACGGCGGCCACCGGACGTCGGGCGGGGCGTCCGGCACCGCCGCGATCGACACCGCCGCGATCGACACCGCCGTGCACGCGCTCCTCGAGGCGAACCTCCTGGAGGAGACCGGCGCCGGGAGCTACCGCTTCCACGACCTCGTGCAGTCGCACGCACGCCGGCGCGGTGAGGCCGAGGAGGGTGAGGACCTGCGCGGACGCGTCCTGCACGCCTTCGTCGACTGGTGTCTGGCCACCGCCGCGGTGGCGGAGGCCATCCTCACGCCCAGCCACCGGATGCCGGAGCACGGCGCCGCCGCAAGGACCGTCGCTCCCACCCCACTCGCCGGTCCCGAGGAGGCGCTGGCCTGGCTGGACACGCACCGCAACGGACTGATGAGCGCTCTTCGGCACTGCGCCGAGGCCGGCCTGGACACGAGTTGCTGGCGTCTGGCCGACCTGATCTGGCCACTCTTCCTGAGGTTCCGTCCCACCGACATGTGGATCGAGGCGCATCGGCTGGGCCTCGACGCGGCACGCCGGAGCGGATCGAGGGCGGGCGAGGGCCGGATGCTCACCTCCGGCGCGATCGGGTTGCGCGACGCGGGCCGGTACGCGGAGGCGGCCGACTGGTACCGGCAGGCACGGGAACTGGCCCTGGCGGACGGGGACGTACGGCAGGAGGCCCAGGCCCTCAACGGGCTGGGGCACATCGCCCTTCTGACCCGTCGTCTGGACGACGCCCGCCGTCACTTCGACAAGGCCCTGCGGCTCAGAGAGTCGATCGGCTACCGGCGCGGAGTGGCACTGACCCGGCGACGCCTGGCCGAAACCGCCCTGGCGGCAAGCGACCTGGGCACGGCGGTACGGCATCTGAGGCAGGCACGAGCCGAGTTGGAGTCGCTGGAGGAGAGGTACGAGGCGGCCCGGGTCCGAGCCCTCCTCGGCCACGTCCTGGAGCGCAGCGGCGAGCACGAGGAGGCGGCGCACCACTTGCGGGAGGCACTCGTGAGCTTCCGGGCAGGCGCGGCCCGCTCCGAACACTGGGAGGGGCGCACCCTGGTCTGGCTCGCCGAGGCGGCAGAGACACGGGGCGACACGGTGGACGCCGTCGCCCACTACGAGGCGGCCCGGGACCTGCTACGACGGGTGAGCCCCGACCACGCCGAGCGTGTGGACCGTCGGCTGCGGCAGCTGTGAGACCTGCCGCGGCCGACGGTCCCGGACGCCGTCCGGACGGGACGACGGCTACCCGTCGGCCGGAGCGATGGAGCGCAGGGCGGCCGGTGCCCGCCCCGCCGCCACCCAGGCATGCACGAGCGCGGCGGCCATCAGCGGTGCGGCCCGGTCCGTGAAGTCACCCGTGTCGGGGCGCGCGTAGCGCACGCCGTGGGGCCCGCCCCGTACGCCCACCCAGCACCCGGTGCCCGGCTCGGGCACCGCCGCCGCGAGACAACCGGGGTGACGTGCCAGCAGGTGTGCCACCCGCGAGCGCGCCCCGGCGGGGGACGACGGTGTACGGCTCACCAGCACATCGGCACATTCCACCAGGCCCCACCGGTGCGTCGCGCCGGGCTCCGCCCACAGGTGCACGTCGCAGGGGAGTGGGCCCGGCGGGTGCGTACAGGGCGGCAGCGACCCGCACGAGAGGTCTCCGTTCGGGCCGGACGGCGCGTCGAGACGTACGTGAGCCCGGCCTCGCGCCGACTCCGTGTGCCAGACGACGGAGGCGAGCACGGCGACCGACCGGGTGCGGAGACCGGCCCGGCGGGGGCGTGCGGCCTGCGGCCCGGCACTCTCCTCCGGTCCCGTGAAGCACACCGACATCCAGGCGCCGTCGGGGAACGGCTCCGGCAGCCCCCGCCTCACCGCGGCGAACCGGGGCCGGCGGAGATCTCCCACCGCGTGAGCGGAAGAGGTGCCGGTGGCGGAGCCACCACGGGCGGCAGGGCCGGCTCGCCCAGCCCGAGGAGCCCGTACAGGACCGATCGCATCCGCCGGTGGAACTGCCCCGGTACCGACGACAGCGAGGCGGCCACCTGGTCGTACTGATCCGGGCGGCGCGTGCACGCCGCGTACTCCAACTGCTCGGCCAGCGGGTGCACGGGGGAGATCACCGGGGCGATCCCGGTCAGCAGTGCCGCCGGGGAGCCGGGGGCCACCTGCCGTCCGGCTGCCGCGGTGAGCAGCAGGGCGGCATCGGTCAGCGTGCCGTACGCGGTCAGCGATCCGTGGTCGCCGATGATCCAGTCGGCTGCGATCAGCAGGGTCTGCCAGTCGGCCTCCGGCGGCACGACGGCGATTCCGCTGTCGCGGCAGCCGGCCAGCCAGCTGCGCACCTGCCACGTGCCGTGACCGGCGTACACGTTCGGATGGACCAGCAGCGCGATCCGGTGGCGTCCGCCCGGCAACTGCCCCAGCAGCTGCGGCAGCAGGGAGTCGAGCCGCCCGAAGGTGGACGACGGTCCCCAGGTGGAGGTGACGACGACGAGTCGCTGCCCCTCGTCGATGCCCAACGCCCGGCGGTGGTCCGCACGCCGGGGCATGCCCGCCGTGATCCTGTCGACGCACGGATCTCCCAGGACGTGCGCCACGGGCAGCGCCTCCGGGCAGGTGCGGGCCAGTTCCGCCAGGTCGCGATCGTGGGCGTAGACGATCGCAGCCGGTACCACACGGCCCTGGTGCAGCAGGTGCCGACGGCTCAGCATCCCGGGCGGACGCTCCGCTCCCGGGGGCAGCGAGCCGATGTCGGTGAGGGGTTTGATGTGCCCGGCCCCGTGCGAGACACGGACGACCGGACTGCGCAGTCGGTGCACACCGCGGGAGCCGGCGGCCAGGGCGAGATCGAACTCGGCCTCCAGCGCATCCTCCCAGGACACGGTGGTGATGCCCATCTCCCGCAGATACCGCCCGACTCCCGCACCGAAGGCGTGCGGCGGGGTGGTGAAGACCAGCTGGATCCGCAGGTCGGCCTCCAGCAGGCCGAAGACCTCACGCAACCGCTGGGCGAAGGTCACCGTGTGGGCGACCACCAGCACCCTCTTGCAGTCCCGCAGGGTCAGCCAGTGCCCCTGTTCGATCAGGGCTGGTTTCGTGATTCCGACAGACACGCGCTCCCCCATCGCTCAGGGCTGCGCCACCGCAGCCGAAGGGGACCTGCCCGTCGTGCACGGCACTTTCCTTGCAGTCTCCTTGCAGCTCCCTTGTCCGGAACGGCGGCCGGCGTACCCGGTACGCACGCACCGTCCTACGGCCTCCGCCTCCGCGACCCGCCGACGGCGGACCACGTCCGCCGGCCGGCTCTCCCGTCAGTCCACCGGCCAGGTGTGCGCCGGGGCGTTGAGATGCATGTAGTCGATGTACTGCCGCGTCATGCGCCGCAACGCCTCGTCGCGGCCGACACCGGGGGAGGCGGCCAGGTGATGGAACATCTCCTTCTGCCAGACCGCGCCGTTACGGGCCGTGACGCACCGCTGCTCGATGATGCCGAGCAGGGGCTCCCGCCAGGCCGTGTCCATCCCGGTCAGCTCCAGGCCCCGGTGCGCCAGCGGCAGCAGCCGACGCAGGACCAGCTCGGGCACCGGCACCTCGCCCGTCCCCGGCCAGTACAGGGCCGCCTCGATGCCGTGCCGGGCCGCCGTGTGCAGGTTCTCCTCGGCGGCCGCGAAGGACATCCGGGACCACACCGGCCGTTCCTCCTCCACCAGGGCGCGGGTCAGGCCGTAGTAGAAGGCGCCGTTGGCCAGGGTGTCGGCGACGGTCGGGCCCGCGGGCAGCACCCGGTTCTCCACCCTGACGTGCGGGGTGCCGTCGGCGACCGCGTAGACCGGGCGGTTCCAGCGGTAGATGGTGCCGTTGTGCAGGGTCAGCTCGGCCAGCTCGGGGACGTCACCGCGCTCCAGCGTCTCCGTCGGGTCCTGCTCGTCGCACAGCGGCAGGAGCGCGGGGAAGTAGCGCAGGTTCTCCTCGAACAGGTCGAAGACGCTGGTGATCCACCGCTCCCCGAACCACACCCGGGGCCGTACCCCCTGCACCTTGATCTCCTGCGGACGGGTGTCGGTGGCCTGCTCGAACAGGGGGATCCGGGTCTCGTGCCACAGTTCCCTGCCGAACAGGAACGGCGCGTTGGCGGCCAGTCCGATCTGCACGCCGGCGATGGCCTGCGCCGCGTTCCAGTACGCGGGGAACTCCTCCGGGGACACCTGGAGATGGAACTGGGTGCTGGTGCACGCGGCCTCCGGGGTGATCGTGTCCGCGTACGTGCGCAGCCGGTCGACGCCGTCCACCTCGATGCGCAGGTCCTCGCCCCGCGCCGCGAACACCTGGTCGTTGAGCAGCCGGTAGCGGGGGTTCTCCGACAGCGCGGACTCGCCGATGTGCTCCTGGCGCAGCGTCGGCAGGATACCGATCATGATCAGCTGTGCGCCGACCGACCTGGCCCGCTCGTCGGCGTGGTTCAGCGCGGCACGGATCTCGGACTCCCACGCGTCGGGGCCGCCCTCCGTCAGACGGCGCGGCGGCACGTTGATCTCGAGGTTGAACCGGCCCAGCTCGGTGTCCCAGGCCGGGTCCGCGATCGCCTCCAGCACATCGCTGTTGCGCATCGCCGGCTCGGCCGCGTCGTCGACCAGGTTCAGCTCGATCTCCAGCCCGACCCGGGGCCGCTCGGACGCGAACCGGGCCTCGCGCAGCATCCGGGCGAACGCGTCGAGGCACTCCTGCATCTTGATCCGGTACCGGCGCCGGTCCTCGCGCGTGAAGACCATCGCCGGGACGTCCCGTCCCATGGGGCCTCCCGGAGTCCGGGTCTGTCTCGGACAGCTCTCCCGTCCAGCGTCGCACCACCGGGCGCCCCCGACCACGTGAGCCGACTGCCGGCTCCGGTGTCAGCCCCAGCCGAAGCGCCGGTCCACGACCGCCGTGAACTCCTCCAGGCTGAGCACCGCGTCCCCGTTCTGGTCGGCCGCGTCGAACAGGGCGGAAGAGGCGTCGGCGTCCCCCAGCGCCCAGGACGGCAGGTCCCCGGAGGCGGCCAGGGTGGGCCCTTTCGTGTACAGCGCGGTGATCACCTCCTCGCGGGTCAGCGTCCCGTCGGCGTCGAGGTCGAGTGCCTCGAACAGCTTGCGCGCCTTGTCGCTCATGATGCTTCCCCGTTCACGATGTCTGCTGGCCCTTGGCCCCTGGGCCCCGGTTTCTGGTCCCCGGTCCGCGGTCCCCGGTCCCCGGCGATCGCTCGTCGGCGCACGGGAAGGCCCCGGCCCGCTCCCGGACGGCAGCGCTCGCGCTCCCGTCCGGGTTCTCCGCCGCCGGTACCGTAGCGGGTCACGGCTTGCGGGCGAGGCCTCCGTGTTCGGCGACGACCTCCGGGGCCGGCCCGGAGGGGTCCGGACGCCAGAAGGGCACGGAGACGACGCCGGGCTCGATCAGCTCCAGCCCGTCGAAGAACGAGGTGATCTCCTCGACGGTCCGCAGGTTGTACGGGACGGCGCCGCTGGCGTTGTAGGCGTCCTGGGCCGCCTCGAAGACGGGGTCGACGCCTCGGGAGCCGTCGTTGATCGAGAGGTGACTGCCCGACGGCAGGGCCCCCATGAGCCGGGTCACCAGCTCGCGCCCCTGGTCGTAGTCGGCCACGTGACCGAGGATGTTGCTCAGGATGAGAGCGGTGGGCCGGCTGAGGTCCAGCGTCTCGGCCGCCGCCGCCAGGATGCGGTCCGGGTCGAGGACGTCGGCGTCGATGTAGGCGGTCGCGCCCTCGGGGGTGGAGTAGAGCAGGGCGCGGGCGTGCGCCAGGACCATCGGGTCGTTGTCGACGTAGACGATCCGGGCCTCGGGGGCGATCCGCTGGGCGACCTCGTGGGTGTTCTCGGCGGTCGGCAGGCCGGTGCCGATGTCCAGGAACTGCCGGATCCCCGCCTCGGACACCAGGTAGGTGATATTGCGGCGCAGGAAGGCCCGGCTGCTGCGGGCGATGGTGACGATGCCGGGGAAGACGGCGGTGTAGGCGTCGCCGGCCTCCTCGTCCACGGGGTAGTTGTCCTTCCCGCCGAGCCAGTAGTTCCAGATCCGGGCCGAGTGCGGCACCGAGGTGTCGATCTTCTGGTGCACCGACGATCCGGGCGGCGTCGCTGAGTCGCTCATGGGTGGTGTCCGTCTTTCAGCCGAGGCGTGCAGGTTCCACCGCACAACGTACGTCCCAACGGCCACGGTGTGCACACCAGTTCACCTCTTCGAACGACCCGGCTCCGCGGCGCCCGCCCTGCGTGCGGCGCGCCCGTCCCGCTCCGCCCCGCCCCAGCAGGTCGGCCGTCCCGGACCCTTGACTCGTAACCCGCCAGTAGCGATCCTCGTCGCATCTCTTGCGCGGTCATGACAATTTCGTGGGGGTCGTGGGCGTCCCCGGACCCCCGGCGTCCCCCGGCTCGTCACCGCGCGCTCCCGCCGACCGAGGGACGTGGGCAGTGACCAGTACCGGCCGCCCGTACCGCAGACACCGGCAGATCACCGTCGTGTCGTTGCTCCTGCTCGTGCTCTCCATGACCTTCGGCCCGACGCCGAGTTCGGCGGCCGGGGCCGACTGGTGGGACCCGACCGCCCGGCCCGCCCCCGACTCCGGGATCGACGTCACCGGGGAACCGTTCACCGGCACGAACGCCCGGGGGGAGGTGCGCGGCTTCGTCGACGCGCACGACCACCTGTTCGCCAACGAGGCCTTCGGCGGACGCCTCATCTGCGGCAGGGTCTTCTCCGATGCGGGCGTCGCCGACGCGCTCAAGGACTGTCCCGAGCACTACCCCGACGGCTCCCTCGCGATCTTCGACTACATCACCAGGGGCGGCGACGGCAAGCACGATCCGGTCGGCTGGCCCACCTTCAAGGACTGGCCGGCGCACGACTCGCTGACCCACCAGCAGAACTACTACGCCTGGGTGGAGCGCGCCTGGCGCGGCGGCCAGCGGGTGCTCGTCAACGACCTCGTCACCAACGGCGTGATCTGCTCGGTGTACTTCTTCAAGGACCGCAGCTGCGACGAGATGACGTCCATCCGCCTCCAGGCGAAGCTGACGTACGACCTGCAGGCCCACGTCGACAAGATGTACGGCGGCCCCGGCAAGGGCTGGTTCCGGATCGTCACCGACAGCGCCCAGGCCCGCCAGGTGATCGAGCAGGGCAAACTCGCGGTGGTCCTCGGCGTCGAGACCTCGGAGCCGTTCGGCTGCAAGCAGGTCCTCGACGTCGCGCAGTGCGACGAGGAGGACATCGACAAGGGCCTGGACGAGCTGTACGCGCTCGGCGTGCGCAGCATGTTCCTCTGCCACAAGTTCGACAACGCGCTGTGCGGCGTCCGCTTCGACGAGGGCGGTCTCGGAACCGCCATCAACGTCGGGCAGTTCCTGTCCACGGGCACCTTCTGGAAGACGGAGAAGTGCACCGGCCCGCAGCACGACAACCCCATCGGCACCGCGGCCTCCGGGGCCGAGAAGGACCTGCCGGCAGGCGTCGAGGTCCCCGCCTACGACGAGAACGCCCAGTGCAACGTCCGCGGGCTCAGCGACCTCGGCGAGTACGCCGTGCGCGGCATGATGAAACGCAGGATGATGCTCGAGATCGACCACATGAGCGTCAAGGCCACCGGCCGCGTCCTCGACATCTTCGAGTCCGCCTCCTACCCCGGCGTGCTCTCCTCGCACAGCTGGATGGACCTCGGCTGGACCGAGCGGGTCTACGCCCTCGGCGGCTTCGTCGCCCAGTACATGCACGGCTCCGAAGGATTCAGCGCGGAGGCGAGGCGCACGGACGCCCTGCGCGACAAGTACGGCGTCGGCTACGGCTACGGCACCGACATGAACGGCGTCGGCGGCTGGCCGGCCCCCCGCGGCGCGGACACCTCCAACCCGGTGACGTACCCCTTCCGCAGCGTCGACGGCGGGTCCGTCATCGACAGGCAGACCACCGGCGACCGCACCTGGGACCTCAACACCGACGGAGCCGCCCACTACGGCATGGTCCCCGACTGGATCGAGGACATCCGGCTGGTCGGCGGCCAGGACGTGGTCGACGACCTGTTCCGCGGCGCCGAGTCCTACCTCGACACCTGGGGCGGCACCGAGACGCACCGGGCGGGCGTCAACCTCGCCGAGGGCGCCGCCGCTAAGGCCAGTTCGCAGGAGTGGAACCTCCTCACCAGTTACGCGGCGGGCCGCGCGGTGGACGGCGACTCCGGCACCCGCTGGGCCAGTGACTGGAGCGACGACCAGTGGCTGCAGATCGACCTCGGCGCCACGCACCTGGTCGGACGCGTCACCCTCGACTGGGAACGCGCGTACGGGAAGTCGTACCGGATCCAGCTCTCCACCGACGGCCGGAACTGGCGGACGGCCTGGTCCACGGTCTCCGGTGACGGCGGCCTGGACACCGCCCGCTTCACCGGCACCCCCGCCCGCCACGTCCGGGTGGAGGGCCTGGCGCGCGGCACGCAGTGGGGGTACTCGCTGCACGAGGTCGGCGTGCACAGCGGCTGACCTCCCACCCGGTCCGCCCGCCTGCCCGCGGGCGGGCGGACCGCCACGAGCCGTCCGCCCCCGTACCGTCGGCGCCGGACGGCGCAGCCGTGCCGCGACGGTCGCCGCCCGGCGGGCCCGCACCTCGCACGGGGCGGACGCGAGCGCGCCACCGCAGGACGGGCGGGCCCGCGTCCGTCACCGGGCGGTCGCCGTCACCGGTCGGTCGCCGCCATGACAGGGGAGAGAGCCGCGCACACCGATGGCCGTCCGAGCTGCGTACGGGGAGGGGACCTGCCGAACCGCAGCCCGCGCCCCGCGCGTGAGGACATGGCCGAGCGTTCGGGAACGAGGTGGCTCCGGCCACACGCCGGCCATGGCCGTCGTGCTCAGTGGCGCAGCAGGTAGCGGGAGAGCAGGGAACGGGCCCGGTCCGGGCTGACGCCCAGCGCCGTGCCGACGGACGCCCAGGACAGCTCGTCGTCGCGCACCGCCTGGGCCGCCTCCTGCCCGATGTCGGGCAGCAGCCGTTCCAGCGTGGTCACGGCCTTGAGCGCGGCCACCGGTGCCCGCTCGGTCAGAGCGGTCAGCTGCTCCTCCAGCTGGTGGATCAGGTGCGTGAGCTGGTCGGGAAGCGGCACGGTCCGGCGCTCGACGGCGCGGATGTGCACCCTCCAGTCGCTGCGCGCGGCGGAGACGTCCAGGTCGTGGAGCCGGCCGTCGGCCGTCCACACCCCGTCGATCGGATGGGTCTCGCCGCGCCAGCCGCACGCGCAGGCCGCGCGGAAGCCGGCCGCTCTCGGGCGGCGGAGCCTTCCGTCGTACGCCCACCACTCGCTGGTCTCCAGCACGCCGTCGGCGCTGCTGCCGAAGTCCAGGTACACCGGCTTGGGCTCGCTGCCGTCGGCCAGGACCGCACCCGCGATGCCCTCGTGGGACTCCCCGAACTCCTCCGTCGTCCAACCCACCGCGTCTTCCCCCTCGTCCGTCGCCTGCCCCGAGCGGGACGCCACCGCACGGCGAGGGCCGTCCCGGAGACGAACATGCCCCGGGCAGGCCACCGGTGAACCGTCCGCCCCAGGCGTTCACCGGCCGCCCGGCAACGCCCGGGACGGACTTCGCGAGCAGCCCCCGGGACGCACCCCGCGCGGCAGGACTCCGGCGGCGCGGCCGCCGGCTCCGCGATCGCCGGCGCCGCCGTCGAGACGATCCGGCCTCCCAGCCGTATCTGGGGGCACGAGGGGCCGTGCGCCCCCGGCATCGCCGTCGAGCCAGTCGATCCAAGGGAATTCGCCTCATGAACGCAACCGCCGCCATCGGTGTCACCGGTCTCGGTGTGATGGGCCGCAACCTCGCGCGGAACTTCGCCCGCAACGGGTACACCGTCGCCGTCCACAACCGCACCGCCGGCCGCACCCGTGCGCTCGTCGAGGAGTTCGGCCACGAGGGCGCGTTCGTCGCGGCGGAGACGGCGCGGGAGTTCGTCGCCGCACTCGAACGCCCCCGCCGACTGATGATCATGGTGCAGGCGGGCGCCGTCACGGACGCCGTCATCGACGAGTTCGCCCCGCTCCTGGAGCCCGGCGACATGATCATCGACGGGGGCAACGCCCACTTCGCCGACACCCGCCGCCGCGAGGAGGCCCTGCGCGCGCGTGGCCTGCACTTCGTCGGCACCGGCGTCTCCGGCGGCGAGGAAGGCGCCCTCAACGGGCCGTCGATCATGGTCGGCGGCTCGACCGAGTCGTACGACGTGCTCGGGCCGATGTTCGAGGCGATCAGCGCGCGGGTCGGCGGCGAGCCCTGCGCCGCGCACGTCGGCACCGACGGCGCCGGGCACTTCGTCAAGATGGTCCACAACGGCATCGAGTACGCCGACATGCAGCTCATCGCGGAGGCCTACGACCTGCTGCGCCAGGTCGCCGGATACACCCCGGCCGAGATCTCGGACATCTTCCGCGCCTGGAACCAGGGGCGGCTCGGCTCCTACCTCATCGAGATCACCGCGGAGGTCCTCGCCCACACCGACGAGGCCACCGGAGCGCCGTTCGTGGACATCGTGACCGACGCGGCCGGGCAGAAGGGCACCGGCCGCTGGACCGTGCAGACCGCCCTCGACCTCGGCTCGCCGGTCACCGCCATCGCCCAGGCCACCTTCGCCCGTGCCGCCTCCGGCCAGGCCGACCTGCGCGCCGCGTACTCCGGACTGCCCGGCGGCACCACCCCCGTGATCAGCCGCACGGAGGCCGCGCGCTTCACCTCGCAGGTGGAGCACGCCCTGTACGCCTCCAAGGTCATCGCCTACGACCAGGGCTGGAAGATGATCCAGGACGCGGCGGGCGAGTACGGCTGGAAGATCGACCTGGGCGCGGTCGCCCGGATCTGGCGCGGCGGCTGCATCATCCGCGCCTCGTTCCTGGACCGCATCCGCACCGCGTACGCCGCCGACCCCGAACTGGTCAGCCTGCTCGGGGAGATGGAGTTCGCGATGGAGATCACCGACGCCCAGGTGCCCTGGCGCGAGACGGTGGCCTCCGCGGCCCGCCGGGGCATTCCGGTCCCCGCGTTCTCCGCGGCCCTCGCGCACTACGACACCCTGCGCGCCGGCAGGCTCCCCGCGGCCCTGCTCCAGGGCCAGCGCGACTACTTCGGCGCGCACACCTACGGCCGTACCGACCGCCCCGGCGCCTTCCACACGCAGTGGGCCGAGCCCGGCCGCCCGGAGACGGTCTCGGGCTGAGACGCACCACGTGTCTGGCCCGGCGGAACCGGGCCGGACCGCCGGTCAGGCGCGCGGCGCCGGGAACGTCGGGTACTCGACGCCCGACACGTGCTGGACGACGCGGACGACCTGGCAGGAGTAGCCGAACTCGTTGTCGTACCAGAGGTAGAGGATCGCGTTGTCGCCCTCCACCTTCAGGGCGCCGGCGTCGACGATCGAGGCGTGGCGCGAGCCGATGAAGTCGCTGGAGACCGCGTCGGGGGCGCTGATGAAGTCGATCTGGCGCTTCAGCGGCGAGGTCAGCGAGACGTTCCGCAGGTGGTCGAGGACCTCGTCGCGGTCGGCCTCGCGGGCCAGCTGGAGGTTGAGGATCGCGATCGACACGTCCGGCACCGGTACCCGGATCGAGCTGCCGGTGATCCGTGCGTCGAGGTCGGGCAGCGCCTTGGCGACGGCGGAGGCGGCGCCCGTCTCGGTGATGACCATGTTGAGCGGCGCGGAGCGGCCTCGGCGGTCGGACTTGTGGTAGTTGTCCAGCAGGTTCTGGTCGTTGGTGAACGAGTGGACGGTCTCCACGTGGCCGCGCAGCACGCCGTACTCGTCCGCCATCGCCTTCAGCGGCGGCACGATCGCGTTGGTGGTGCAGGACGCGCAGGACAGGATCCGCTCGTCCGGCTTGATCGTGTCGTGGTTGACGCCGTGCACGATGTTGGGGACGTCGCCCTTGCCGGGCGCCGTCAGCACGACCTTGTCGATGCCGGGACGCAGGTGCTTCGACAGTCCCTCGCGGTCGCGCCACTTGCCGGTGTTGTCGATGAGGATGGCGTCGGTGATGCCGTACGCCGTGTAGTCGACCTCGCTCGGGTCGTCGGCGTGGATCACCTTGATCTCGTTGCCGTTGGCGACGATGGTGCTGTTGTCCTCGTCGACGGTGATCGTGCCCTGGAACTGTCCGTGCACGGAGTCGCGGCGCAGCAGTGACGCCCGCTTGACGAGGTCCTGCTCGCCGCCCCCGCGCACCACGACGGCGCGCAGCCGCAGGCCGTTGCCGGACCCGGACTTCTCGATGAGCAGGCGGGCGACGAGACGGCCGATGCGGCCGAAGCCGTACAGCACGACGTCGCGCGGCTCCCGGCGCTCGATCTTGTGGGCGCCGGTGGCACCGGCGACGGCCTCGGCGGTGAACTCCGGCACCGACAGACCGTGGTCGTCCGCCCGGTAGTGCTCGGCGAGCAGGCCGATGTCGATCTGGGACGGGCCGAGGTCGAGCGCGGTGAGGGCCTGCAGGAACGGCAGGGTCTCGGTGACCGAGAGTTCCTCACCGGCGATCTGCCGGGCGAAGCGGTGGGTCTTGAGGATGCTCACCACCGACTTGTTCACCAGGGAGCGGCTGTGCAGCAGGACGGTGACGTCCCGCTCCCGGTGGAGTTTCCCGATCATCGGGATCATCGACTCCGCGATCTCCTCGCGGTTCTTCCAGTTGGTGAACGAGTCGTCGTTGACAGTCACAGAATTCTCTTTCGAGCTAGGTGGCGCTCATATGCTAACCACCTCCTCCTTCGATCATTCAAGCGGCCCCCCGCTCAGGTGTGCGCGGACCTCCGGAGGTGTCCCGGGCCTGCTTTCCGGGGCCCGAGCCCCGCCCTCCGGCGTCCGGAACCCCGCCTTCCGGCGCCCTGGGCCCCGCCTTCCGGCGCCCTGGGCCCCGCCTTCCGGCGCCCGACCCGGCCGGGGCCGCCGCACGTCGCCGAAATGCGCTGCCCCTCTTGGTGCGGAAGGGGCGATACCCGCTCAGGCTGCCCGTAGGCTTGGCCCCGAGTCACGGCGGCGAGGTCAGGCGCAGCCCCGTGGCTGATCACGGAGGGAGTGCTGTGTCCAATCCTCGGCTGGGGGAGCAGCTCTTGGCCGACGGCCCGGTCCGGGCCGCCCGGCCCGGTCCCGCTGCGGGCCGCGGCGCGCACACGCACCGGGACGGCGTGGACCACCCCGTGCTGACGGAGGTCCTGCGGCAGCTGCAGGAGCGCGAGTCGCACGCCACGGGACCGGTCGTCGCGCACTACGAGGACAGTCCCTGAGGTGAGTCACGGTCCCCGAGGGGGAGCGGCGGCCGCGCCCGACGCGCACACGTCGGCGCCCTGGCCGCACCGGCTGCTGGACGTACCCGCTCTCCGGCGCGCGGGCACCGCGCCGGTTCCCTTCCACCAGTTCGTGCTCAAGCTGCACAGCCGCTGCAACCTGCTGTGCAGCTACTGCTACGTCTACACGGCGGCCGACACCAGCTGGCGCCGGCGCCCGGCCCGTGTCACCGAGACCGTCCTGCTGCGCAGCGCCGAACGCATCGGCGAGCACGCGGCGACCCACGATCTGACCCGGATCCGCGTCGAACTCCACGGCGGGGAGCCGCTCCTGGGCGGAGCCGACACGGCACTGAGGCAGGCCGCAGAGGTGCGCGCCGCCGTCGGCGCCGCCACCGGCGCGGGCTGCGAGGTGCAGATCGGCGTCCAGACCAACGGCACCCTCCTCACCACCGACGTCGTCCGGCGGCTCGCGGCCGACGGCATCCGGGTCGGCGTCAGCCTCGACGGCGGCCGCGCCGGACACAACAAACGGCGCGTGGACCACGCCGGCCGCCCCTCCTGGGACGCCGCCACCCGCGGCCTCGCCGTCCTCGCCCGTCACCCCGAGGCGTACGCCGGCATCCTGTGCACCATCGACCTGGACCTCGACCCCGTCGAGGTCTACGACTCCCTGCTGGAGTTCCGGCCCGCCGCCCTCGACCTGCTCCTCCCGCACGCCAACTGGGCCGCGCCTCCACCGGGCAAGGGCCCCTCCAGCGCGGGTTCGGCACCGTACGGCGAATGGCTCGCCCACGCCTTCGACCGCTGGTTCGACGGAGGCAGGTACCGCACCAGGATCCGGCTGTTCACCGAGATCATCGGGCTGCTCCTCGGCTTCCCCAGCAGTGCGGAGGCCGTCGGCCTCTCCCCGGTCGCCGCCGTTCTCGTGGAGACCGACGGGGACATCGAACAGGTGGACTCGCTCAAAGCCGCCTACCAGGACGCCCCTTCGACCGGCATGGACGTCTTCCGCAACAGCTTCGACGACGTCCTGGAGCATCCCGGCATCGCCGCAAGGCAGTTGGGCGTCGACGCCCTCTCCGACACCTGCCGCGGCTGCCCGCTGGTCCGCGTCTGCGGGGGCGGCCACTACGCCCACCGCTACCGGCCCGGCAGCGGATTCCGCAACCCTTCCGTGTACTGCGCCGACCTGGACATGCTGATCCGGCACATCGCCCGCAGACTCGAAGGGGTTCTGGCGGTCGGTCCCCTGTTGCCCGATTGAAGCCGTTCTGATTGCAGTGGAGTTGAAGCCGCGTCAAAATCTTGCTGTGAGCACAGTCGGGGGAACGGCGGTGGTGGACGACGTCTGGCGCGCCCAGAGCATCTGGTCGCAGGCGGCGGACCGCAGCAGAAGAAGCATCGGACGCGCACGGGCGGCGACGCTGTGCGCCTCGGTCGCCGCCGGTGTGCTGGGCGTCGCCTCCTCCCAACTCATGCTTTCTTCAGTCGAGTTGGGGCGCGTCTGCGCCTTCCTCGCCCTGCTCGCCGCCGGCGCCGCACCCCTCGCCGCCCGGGGCGCGGCGCCCGACCGATTACGGGAGTGGACCCGGCTGCGCTCGGTCTCCGAGGAACTCAAGAGCCAGGTCTACGTCTACCTGGCGAAGCTCGCCCCCTACCGGCAGCCGGACCGGGACGCCGAACTCCAGCGCCGTACCGACGAGGTGCAGACACAGGCGGCCGACCTCGCCGCCGCGATCCGCGGCATCCGGCCGGCCGACCGCCCGCTGCCGCCGGTCACCGACCCGGCCGGCTACGTCTCCGGCCGGCTGCGCGGCCAACTCGACGGCTACTACCGGCCGAAGGCGGACGAGATGGCCCGCCGGGCCCGGCGCGTCGAGCGCTGCGGCGTGGCCCTCGCCGCGCTGTCCGTGCTCCTGGGCGCGACGGCCGGCGCCTTCGCCGCCGAACAGGCGGCGGCCTGGATCCCCGTCGTCGCCGCGGTCTCGGCGTCGGTCGTCTCCCACGGAGCGTCCGCACGCTATGTCGCCCTGGAGGTCGAATACAGCAGGACCGCGGGCGAGCTGGACCGCATCCTGAGGTGGTGGGGGCGGCTCTCCCCGGCCACCGGCGCGGAGGCCGACCGGCTCGCCGAACGCACCGAACACGTCGTCTCGGTACAGAACGAGGGCTGGATGGCCAAGTGGACAGCGGACTGAAAGCGGGTCAAGGGTGGTCAAGGTGTTCATCAGCCACAGCACCAGCGAGGATCCGCGGACCGCGGAGTTGAGGGACGCCCTGGCCCGCGGTCTGGAGGACCGCAACTACCACGTACTGCTGGACGTCCGGATCAGGAAACCCGGCCGGCCCTGGCAGCTCAAACTGGCCCAGTTCCTGGGGGAGTGCGACGCCGCCCTCGTCCTGGTGAACGCGGACGCGCTCGGTTCCCCCTGGGTGCGCCGCGAGACCAACATCCTGCACTGGCGCAAGACCCTCCACCCGGAGATGGTCGTGATCACCGTCCTCGTCGACGACGTCACCGCCGGCACCCTGCGCGCCTCCGACCTGCGTTATCTGGCGGACGACGACGTGGAACGGGCCACCAACGGCTCGCCCGACCGGGAGGCGGCACGGCTCGTCGAACTCTTCCCGGAGATCCGGGCCGCCGACGACGCCGTCAGCAAATGGCTGTCCAACATCGGCGTCCAGCTCAGCCACATCCAGGACCCCTCGGTCTTCGGCCGGATGGCTGTCGCCCTCGGCCTGCCCGAGGAGGAGCACGAGGCGGTGACCCCCGGATTCGGCCATCTGCTGCTGGCCTCGCAGATGCTGGACACCCACAACATCGAACGACTCGCCAACACCGTGGCGGAGGCCTGGATGGGCGGCCTGGAGGCCGGCCGCGCCCGCCAGCTCGCGGACATGGTCCTCCCGGTCTGGATCGACCGCGACGAGGCCCGGCGCATCGTGCGCGAGAGGGACGGCTCCACCCGCCGGGTCGTCATCCTCAACGTCCACAGCCCGCAGATCGGCGAGCAGTACCTGGCGCGCGCCTTCTGCGTCGACGCCACCAGCTACTTCATGGCATCGGCCACCGGATTCTCGCCGGGCGTGGAGGACCTGGAGGGGGCCCTGCGCGACCAGTGCGAGGGGGCGGTGAAGTACTACGTCGGCCTCGACCGGGACGACGTGCTCGACCACCCCGACGAGCCCACCGAGTCCGGCCGGTTCTACCTGGTCGTCGACGCCAGGAAGTGCGACCTGGTGATGGTCCACCGGGTCGTCTCCCAGCTCCAGGAGAAGGTGCCCTGGCTGCACGTCCTGGTGATTCCCGGCCGGGGCGGGGACGCGCGGGGGAGCTGGCCCGGTGACCCCGACGAAGTGCTGGTTCTCGACCCACCGTTCGGGGAGAAGCATGAGACTCTGGTCAGGGGAGTCACACGGCGCTTGATCGACCGTCTGAACTCGGTTCACAGGGGGACATGGTGACGGACAATCAGATCCCTGAGGGTCGGCAGGCCGACGCCACGGCCGACGTCGGATGGCTCGACACACCCGACCGCAGCGACGGACGCGTGTACGTGATGCCGGACGACCTCCGCTTCGCGGTGCGCGTCGCCCTCGTCACCCGCCGTCCCCTGCTCCTGCGCGGCATGCCGGGCTCCGGCAAGTCCTCCCTCGCGTTGTACATCGCGACCCGGATGAACTGGCGCTACTACGAACACGTCGTCACCTACCGCACGCAACCCCGCGACCTGCTGTGGAGCTTCGACAGCGTGCGACGGCTCGCCGACGCGCAGGTCACCGTCCGCAGCGGCCGGACACCCGACGACGCCAGCTACGTCGAACCGGGCGTCCTGTGGTGGGCACTCGCCCCCCACTCGGCGCGCAGGCGCGGCAGGCCGGAGGGCACCGGCATCACCGACCCCTGCCCGGACCCCTTCGAGGAGGTGAACGCCACCCGCAAGCCGGACCGGGCCGTCGTCCTCATCGACGAGATCGACAAGGCGGACCCCGACGTCCCCAACAGCCTCCTGGTGCCCCTCGGCTCCCACCGGTTCACGGTGGCCGAGATCGGCCGCGAGATCCGCACCGAGCGGCCGGAAGGGACGGACGGCGAGCCCTCGGACGGCGAGTCCCCGGACGGGGAGCGCGGCGCCCGCCACCTCGTCGTCCTGACCACCAACGAGGAACGCGAACTGCCCCAGGCGCTGCTGCGCCGCTGCGTCGTCCACGTCCTGCCCGAGCACGACCGCGCCATGCTCGTCCGCATCGCCGAGGAGCACATGGCCCTGTGGCCGGGCGGTGTCACGGACACCGACCGCGAGCTCGCGGACGCGGTCGCCGGTGAACTCATGAAGGTCCGCCAGCACGCCGACAAACAGGGCGTACGCCGCCCCAGCACCGCGGAGTACCTCGACGCCCTCCTGGCCTGCCGCTCCCTCGGCATCCGCCCCGGCGACCACGAATGGCAACTCCTCACCAGGAACGTCCTCATCAAGCCCCAGCAAATGGCGGGAGACCGCGCGTGACGCGCGATCCCGGCCCGCCGGAGAAGGCGCGGGGGAGCGACACTCCGGGCCCTCCGCCGTCCGCCCCGCCCGGCCGGGCCAGCTCCGGCCCCCCGCCGTCCGCCCCGCCCGGCCGGGCCGCCTCCGGCGCCCCGCCTCCCGGCCCGCACCGGGTGATCGGGGAGGCCTGGCTCGGGGACGTCGCGCGGGCCGCCCGGGCGCTCGGAGCGCGGACCGCGGAGGACTTCGCCAGGATCGCCGGCCTGCTGGGGGTGGGCGGCGGCGGGGCGGCCGACGTGGAGCTTCCGCCCCGGTCCGAGGAGGGACGGGGCGATCCCGCCCGGGAGGCGACCGCCCGGGAGGCACCCGAGCGGCCCGCCCGGGACCAGGAGCCCCCGCCGCTCTTCCAGCGCCGCCCCACCACCGCGGGCACGAGCACCGTGACCGTCCTGGTCCCCGTCGAACGGCAGCCGCGCCGCCCCGCCCGCTGGACGACCGATCCCATGGCCCGCCCGCCCGGCCGGGACCAGGCGCCGGTCCGGCCCCCGCACCTGCCGCTGCTCGCGCCCCGCTCCACCGCCGCCCTGCTCACCGTCCTGCTGGCCAGGATCACCCGCGACGGCGAACTCGACGTCGAGCGGGCCACCGAGCACCTCGCCCAGGCCCGCCCCCTGACCGCCATCCCCCGGCTGCCCCTGCCCACCCTGCGCTACGGCGTGCAGATCCTCGCCGACAGCTCCAGCGCCATGGAGCCCTTCGCCCGGGACGTCGACGACGTGATCGGCCACGTCCGGGCCCTGGCCGGCGTCGCCGGCACCCAGGTGCTGCGTTTCGCCGACGTACCCCTGCGCGGCGCCGGACCGGGCCCCCGGGCCACCTGGCAGCGCCCGTACCGGCCGCCGCGGCCCGGCGTGCGGGTGCTGATCCTGTCCGACCTCGGCGCCGGGGGTTCCGCGGTGAACCCCTGGCGGGCCACCGAGCAGGAGTGGCGTACCACCATCGCCGCCATCCGCCAGCGCGGCTGCGAACCCGTCGCCCTGGTGCCGCTGCCCGAGCGGCTCTGGCCGGACTGGGCGCGCGGCGGGCTGCTGCCGATGGTCGCCTGGGACCGCGGCACCACCGTCGGCAAGGCGCTGGGAGCCCGGCGGTGAGCCTCGCGTCCGGCGCCGGGCGCGAACTGGCGGTGCTGCTCAGCATCGCGGCCCGGATCGAGCCGGAGCTGATGCGGGCCGTCCGGCTGCGCGCCGCCCGTGACCTGGACGTCGCGGCCGAGGTCGACCTCTGGTTCGGCGACCTGGTCGAACAGCGGGGCTTCGGCTTCGTCGTCCTGGACACCGGACTGCTCCCGGACCTGCGCGCGGAACTGGGTGCCCGGCTGCGACGGGCCGCCGAGGACGACCCGATCCGTCACCTCTGGCCCACCTTCCAGGAGGTGCGCGCCGGCCAGAGCCCCGCCCTGATCGCCCAGGAGGCGGCGACCTGGCAGGCCGTGAACGGCGGACCGGAGGCCGACCGGCGGATCGAGGAGTCCCTCCAGCCCGCCCTGCGCGCCCTCGTCGAGGAGGACGACCGCGAGGGCATCGCCCGCTGGTTCCTGGGCGCCTGGGACACCCTGCCCGAACGGGTGCAGCGCTCCACGACGGCCTGGCAGCTGCTCACCCTGTCCGCGGTCAGACTGGCCGAGACCCCGCCCAGCACCCCCCGCCCGCCCCGCCTGACCCTCGCCGACGTCTCGGTGATCGCCGAGGGGCTGCCCCAGGTGCCGCTGTACCTGCGGTGGGCCGAGCCCCGGCTGCTGGTGAGCGACGGCGACCTGGGCCCGGACACCTTCGCGATCACCGTTCCGGACACCGACCCGCGGGTCGTGGAGCTGGTCACCGCCTCCTCGATCCGCACCATCCTCATCGAACGGGACTCGTCCGTGGAGGAGTGGGTGGGCCCGGAGAGCGGCTGGCTCGGCACCGCCGACGGGGCGATGTACCTGCTGCCCGCCCCGGCGGCCACCCGGCTCCATCCGGTGCCCACGACCCGGCCGGACGGCACGGACGAGCCGGACGAGACCGGCGGCACCGGAGCCGAACCCCCGCCGGCCGCGGGCCACATCAGCATCTGCTACGCCGGGGAGAGCCGCTCCTGGGCCAGGTGGACGGCCCGCCAGCTGGAACGGGCCGGCTGCACCACCACCCTGCTGCACTGGGACACCGCCTCCCGCACCCCCACCGAGTCCCTCGGCGCCCTGCTCGCCGCGCCCGGACAGGTCCTGCTGCTCGTCAACGAACGGGCCCTGCGCCCCGACCTGCACAGCGACCGGGCCTGGGCCGAAGCCTTCCGGATGATCGTGGGCCCGCACCGGGACCGCTTCGCGGCCATCGCCCTGACCGCCGCGCCCCTGCCCGAGGGCACCGACCTGCTGCGCCCGGTGGACGTCGGCGGACTCGACGAGGAGGAGGCCCGGCGCACGGTCCTGGCACGGCTCGGCATCCCGCCCGGCGACCCGCCGGGGCACCCCGACGGCCCGCGCTTCCCCAACGAGCCCGCCCAGGTCCGCGACGCCCCCCGGCGCAACGGCTACTTCACCGGCCGCAAGGACGACCTCGAGGAACTCTCCGAACTGCTCGCCGAGTCCGGTCCGGGAGGCGCGCGCGTGGTCCTGCACGGCATACCGGGCGTCGGCAAGAGCCAGCTCGCCACCGAGTACGCCCACCGCTACGGCGACGCCTACGACGTCGTGTGGTGGATCCAGGCCTCCCAGCGCGGCACCGCACGCGAGGAGTTCGCCGCCCTCGCGGCCCACCTCGAACTGGCGGCGGGCCGCGACTCCGGCGAGCGCATCCGCGCCGTGCACGTCGCCCTGCGCGAACGCACCGCGCCCCGCCGGCGCTGGCTGCTGATCTTCGACGGCGCGGACGAGGTCGACACCATCCGCGACCTCATCCCGGAGGGCCGCGGCGACGTGATCATCACGAGCCTCACCCGGGACTGGGTCAGCCTGCTGGCGTTCCAGGAGTACACCGTCCGGCCCTTCACCCGGAACGAGAGCGTCACCTTCATCCGCCGCCGCGTGGCCCGCGCCACCGCGGCCGAGGCCGAGCAGCTCGCCGAAGCCGCCCAGGACCTGCCCCTGGTGCTCGCCCAGACCACCGCCTGGCTGATCGCCAACGAGACCGAGCCGGTCTCCGAGTACGTCGACGCACTCCAGCGCCAGTCACCGGAGGAGCTGGAGGTGGTCACCGAGGAGGACTACCCGCACGGCTTCGTGGTGTCCTGGGCGCACTTCCTCAACGCCCTGCGCCGGCGCAACCCGGAGGCCGCCGAACTCATCGAACTGATGGCGATGTTCTCCCCGGACACGATCCCCCTCCAGCTCATCGCGGCCGCCCCCACCGGCGTCTTCCCGCCCGGCAGCCTCGCCGCGACGGTGTCCGACTCCACCCGCTGGCAGACCGCCCTCGGCGAACTCGCCCACCTCACCGCCATCCACCTCACCCACACCCAGGACCCCTCCCTCGAGTACGGCGTCGAATCGGCCTGGATGCACCGCCTCTACCACCGCTTCATCCGCGGCAACCTCGACGCCCGCACCCGCGCGACGCTCTCCGCCACGGCCTGCGGCATCCTCGCCGCCGCCAAACCCCGACGCACCACGAACCCGCGCGAGTGGCCCCTGTACGCCCGCCTCATCCCGCACCTGGACACCGCCGGCGCCCTCGAACGCGACGAACCCGACGTGCGCGCCCTGCTGCTGGACTGCATCGACAACCTCCGGGTGCGCGGCGAGTACGACACCGGGCTGCGCCTGTGCCAGCAGGCGGTCGCGCACTGGCGTTCCCGCTATCCCGGCACCGACCCGGACATGCTGACCCTGGAGCACCAGCACGCCAACCTGCTGCGCCGCATGGGCCGTTACCGCGACGCGGAGGCCGTCGGAGCGCAGACGCTCGAGATGCTGGCCCCGGTCCGCCGGCCCGACGACCCCGAACTCCTGCGCGCCAAGGACGGGTTGGGCGGCACCCTGATGGCCCTGGGCCGCTTCCACCGCGCGCGCGACCTCTTCGAGGAGGTGTGGCACGGCTACACGGCCCGCGGGGGGCGCCAGGACAAGCACGCCCTGGAGGCCAAGAGCAACATGGCTCTCACCCTCGGCCTGCTCGGACGCTACCGGGAAGCCCTGGACCTGCACCGCGAGTTGTTCGAGCTGCGCAGCCACCGTCTCGGCGGCGACCACTTCGCCACCCTGTACTCGGGACTCCACATGGCGTGGATGACCCGCCTGCTCGGCCGCTACGGCGACGCGCTGGCCCTCCAGGAGCTCAACGCCCGCGTGCACAGCCGCACCCTCGGCCCGCTGCACCCCCAGACCCTGCGCGCCGAGCACAACCTCGCCCAGTGCCTGCGCCGGGACGGCCGGGTGGACGACGCCTCCTCCCTCTTCACCAGCGTCCTCAAGCGCTCCGAACAGGCCCAGGGCGAACTGCACCCGGAGACCCTCATGATGGCGGCCGACCGGGCCACCCTGATCCGTGCCGACAGCCCCCGCGAGGCCCATGAGCTGGCCCGCACGGTCTACGACCGTTACCTGCGGCTGCTCGGCCCCGACCACCCCTACACGGCGGGCTCGCTGAGCAACGTGGCACTGGCCCGGTGGGCCGAGGGCGACGGGCAGCCCGACGCGGAGGGACCCGCCCTGACCGCCTGGCGGCTGATGGTCCGTGCGGTCGGCGACGAGCACCCCTGGACCCTCGGCTGCCGGCTGAACCTCACGGCGATGCTCGTCCGGGCCGGCCGGGCCGACACCGCGCTCGACCACGACAGCGAGCTGGCCGCCACGGCCGTACGGCAGGTCGGGGCCCGGCACCCGCTGACCCTCGCCGCCGAGACGGCCCGCGCCCACGACCTGCGGGAGCTGGGCCGTGCCGACGAGGCGGAGGCCCTGCGGCGGGAGACCGTAGCCCTGCTCCGCGACACCTTGGGGCCCCAGCATCCGCACACCAGGTCGGCGGAGGAACTGCGCAGGCCCCACTGGGACTTCGAGCCACAGCCCATCTGAACCCGTAGGGCGGGAGAGCAACCGTATGGGAAACGACAGCCTGCCGGTCGGCGAGCACGTCACCGTCAGTTACGCCGGATTCAACCGGCCGTGGGCGTCCTGGATCGTGCATCAGCTGCGCGCCCGCGGCCTGCGCGCGACGGCGGTGCGCTGGAACCCGCGGGTGGACGTCCCGTTCGAGGAGGAGTTCCGCGCGCTCCTCGCCGTCGAGGGCCGCATCCTGCTGGTGCTCGACAACTGGTACTTCAAGCTCGGCCCCATAGCCGAGGAGGACTGGCAGCGCGCCCTGTCGGAACTGGTGCCGCCGGACGCCGACCGGATCGCCGCGGTCTCGCTGGCCACCCAGGAGGTGCCGGACTCCGTCGCCCTGCTCCACCCCGTCGATCTGCACGACCTGGACCAGCACGAGGCCGTACGACGGCTGCTGCGCAGGCTCGCGATCGACCCGGCGCGGCCGGCCGTCCCGCCGCCCACGAACGCCCCCCGCTTCCCCAACGAGCCGCCGGAGATCCTCGACGTCCCCCGCCGCAACCGGCGCTTCACCGGCCGCGACGCCGAACTGGAGCACATCCACGCCCTCCTGAACGCGGACGCGGAACACGAAGCAGCCGCGTCCCGGCTCGTCCTGTACGGCGTCACCGGCACGGGCAAGACGCAGATCGCCATGGAGTACGCCCACCGCTTCGGCAACGACTACGACGTCATCTGGTGGATCGACGCCACCCACCGGGCCAACGCCCGTGAGCGCCTCGCCGCGCTCGCCCCCCGCCTCGGCCTTCCCGTCGGCGAACGCATCGGCGAGCGCATCCGGGCCGTCCAGGAGGCCATGCGCTCCGACGAGAGCAGCCGGCGCCGGCTGCTCGTCTTCGACGGCGCCGACGACGCGACACAGCTCGCCGACCTGCTCCCCGAGGGCCACGGCCACGTCCTGCTCACGGCGACCACCGGGGCCTGGTCCGGCGCTCCCGGCGTCCGCGAGGTCGACGTCCGCCCCTTCTCCCGCCTGGAGAGCGTCGCCTTCGTCCGCCGGCGCGCCCCCCGGGTCACCGCGGGCGAGGCGGACGCCCTGGCCTCGGCCGTCGAGGACCTCCCGCTGCTGCTGGCGCAGACCGCCGCCTGGCTGGACGCCAACGACCTGCCCGTGGCGGAGTACATCCGGCAGCTGCACGCCACCTCCGAACCCGGCATCCAGATCGAGTCCAGCTACCCCAAGGGTTTCCGGACCGCCTGGACCATCACCCTCAACACCCTGCGCGAGCGGCACCACCGGGCCGCGATGCTGCTCAGCCTCCTGGCGTTCTTCTCACCCAACGAGATCCCGGTCCGGCTGCTCACCGGGGTCCACTACAAGGACCTCCACCCCGACCTCGACGAACTGGTCAGGGACCCGCGCGCCTGGCACCTGGCGCTGCGCCGGCTGTCGGAGTACACGGCCGTACGCCTCGACTACCAGCAGGACCCGGCGGAGAACCCGGCCGTCGAACAGGTCCGCATGCACCGGCTCTACCACCGGTTCCTGCGCGAGGCACTCGACCCGGACGAGGCGAAGCTGTACTCCGACATGGCCTGCCAGGTGCTGATCAGCGCCGACCCGCGGCGGCCCGCCGACACCCGTGACTGGGGCCGCTACGCCCGGCTCATCCCGCACCTGGAGTTCGCCGGCGCCTTCGGCAACCCCCGCCCGGCCATGCACGAACTGGTGCTCAACTGCGTCGAGTACCTGCGGGTGCGGGGCGAGTACCGCAGCGGGCTGAAGCTCGGCGACGAGGTGCTGGCGCACTGGCAGCGCACCCTCGAACCCTCGCACGGCGCCCTGCTGTCCCTGCAGTACAAGCGCGGCAGCATCCTGCGCCAGGCGGGGCACTACCGGGAGGCCGAGGAGCTCGGCCGGACCGTGGTGCGCCGGCTCACCGCCGACAGACCCGCCGACCATCCCGACCTGCTGCGGGCCAAGGACGGACTCGGCAGCACGCTCCTCGCGCTCGGGCAGTTCACCCAGGCCCGCGAACTGTTCACGGAGGCGGCGGCGCGGTTCGCCGAGCAGTTCGGCACCGAGGCCCCGCCGACCCTGGCCGCCCGGCACAACCTGGGCCTCGCCCTGATGCTGCTCGGCCGTTACCCCGAGGCCCGCGAGGTGCACCGCGAGGTCCTCCAGGTACGCCAGCGCCGGCTGCGCTCCCGTCACCACCTCACCCTGCACTCCGGAGCCGTCTACGCCCGTCTGATCCGGCTGCTCGGCGACTACCCGGAGGCCGCCTCGCGCCTGGAGCAGATCGTCCGCACCCTGCGCCAGATCACCGACGACCGCCATCCCCAGTCGATCATGGCCGACCACCAGCTGGGCCTGTGCCGCCGTCGCGCCGGCGACTACGAGGAGGCGAGGGAACGGCTCTCCTCGGCCGCCTTCCGCGCCGCCCAGGTGCTCGGCCCCAACCATCCCGAGACCCTCGTGGCGGAGGCCGACTACGCCACCTTCCAGCGCGAGCACGGCGACCTCGGCTCGGCCGTCAAGTACGCCGAGTCCGTGGCCGAACGGTACGCCCGCCTCCTGGGCCGCCACCACCCGTACAGCATCGGCACCCGCGCCAACGCGGGCATGGCCCTCGGCCACGCGGGCGACCACGACGCCGCCCTGCGGTACGCCGAGACCGCGCACCGGGAGATGACCGCCGCGGTGGGCCGCGACCACCCCTGGACGCTGGGCTGCGCCCTGAACGTGAGCGCCGCCCGCAGCCGCGCCTACGACGTGGAGGGCGCGCACGAGGCCAGCCACGACACCCTCGTCCGCTCGATCAGGGTGCTCGGCCCCGCCCACCCGCTCACCCTGTCGGCCAAGATGGCGCTCGCCGACGACCTGCGCGCCCTGGGCCGTGCCCCGCAGGCGGCGGGCTTCGAACGGGACGCCGTACGGCAGCTCGCCGGCACCCTGGGCCCGGAGCATCCGCACACCCGGGACGCACAGCGGCGGGTCCGGCCGTACTGGGACTTCGAACCCCAGCCGCTCTAGAGCCTCTCCTAGGTGACGGACGCACAACCACCGCTGGACAAAGGCGACCTGACGCACAATGGGATACGAGCCGCAGCACTCGCCGACGTCCCCAGGAGCCCGCCCATGAGCGCAGGGCCGTCCCCTTCCCCTCCTTCCTCCCCGTCCCCCTCGTCCTCTTCGTCTCCCCCCTCTCCCGTGTCCCTCGTCTACGCCGGTGTGAGCAACGGCTGGGCCCAGTGGATCTCCTGGGTGCTGGCCCAGGAGGGCTGCGCCGTCAACGAGTTGCGCTGGTCGCCGCTGAGCCGGCTGCCCGAAGTCGGTGAACTCCTCGACTTCTTCGGCCGGCCGGGACGCGTCCTGCTGGTCCTGGACGACTGGTACCTGCGGTTCGACACCGGACGCAACCGCGAATGGGCGCAGGTGCTCCACCATGTGATGCCCCGGCTGCGCGACCGGGTGGGGGCCGTCACCGTCACCACCCGCGCGCTGCCCGACGAGGCCGTCAGCCTCGGCGCGGTGACCCTGCGCGGGGTGGGACCGGAAGAGGCCAGGCGCCGGGTGCTGGGCAAGGTCGGCCTGGTCCCGCGCCGGCCCTACCGCCGCCCCGGCGAAGGACCCCGCTACCCCGAGGACCCGCCCGCGGTGACCAACGCGCCGCGCCGCAACCCGCGGTTCACCGGCCGCGAGGACCTCCTGGACGAGGTGCACGACGTCCTCACCTCCGGCAACGGCCGGGGCCGCCGGGTGCTGCTGCACGGTCCGCCCGGCGTCGGCAAGAGCCAGACCGCCACCGAGTACGCCCGGCGGTTCGCCGGCGAGCACGACCTCATCTGGTGGGTGCCCGCCGCGACGAAGGCGGCCGCCCGCGAGGGGTTCGCGGCGCTGGCCCGGCTGGTCGGGCTCGGCGAGGGGGACCAGCTCACCGGCCAGATCGAGACGTTGCAGCGGGCGTTCGCGCACGACGAGGGCCGCTGGCTGGTGATCTTCGACGGGGCGGAGGACGTCGACGAGATCGCCCCGCTGCTGCCCCAGGGACGCGGCCAGGTGCTCATCACCGCCCAGACCGACGCCTGGACCCGGCACGGCGCCGTCGCCCGCGCACTGCCCCCCTTCGACCGCGAGGAAAGCGTCGCCTTCGCCTGCCGGCGGGCCCCGCAGATGAGCGAGCGGCAGGCGGGGGAACTCGCCGACCTCGTCGGCGGTCTCCCGCTCCTCCTCGACCAGAGCGCCGCCTGGATCGACGCCCACCCCGCCGCCGACATCACCCAGTACCTGACCGCGCTCAAAGAGGGCGACCCGCACGGACCGGCCCCCGCCCCCGACGTCCCGCCCGCCCACCGGCTCGTCTGGGCGAGGACCCTGCGCTCCCTCGAGGACCGCTCGCCCTCGGCGCACGCCCTGCTGTTGCTGCTGACCTTCTTCAACCCCGACACCCTGCCGGTGCGGCTGCTGCGCTCGGCCCGCCCCAGCGGCCTGCCCCCGCGCCTGGCCGGGCTGGCCACCGAGCCCGGCGGCTGGGACGCCGCCCTGCTCACCGTCTCCGAACTCACCTCGCTGCGCGTGGAGTACGACACCGACTCCCGGCAGGACCTCGTCAGCGTCGTCTCCCTGCGCATGCACCGCAGTTTCCGCCACTTCGTCCGCGCCGGCCTCGCCCCGGACACCGAGCGGCTCTACGCGGCCACGGCGGCCCGCGTCCTGGTCGACTCCGACCCCGGCGAACCCGGCAACCCCGCACACTGGCAGCGCTACGCCGAACTCCTGCCGCACCTCGACCCCTCGGGCGCCGTCGACTCCGAGGACGGCGACGTACGCCGGCTCCTGCTGAACTGCATCGAGTACCTCCGGGTGCGCGGCGAGTACCAGGGCGGCCTGCTGCTGACCCGGCGCGTCCTGAACAGCCTGCGGTCCGCCTCCGGGGCGACCGACGGCGGCGCCCTGGCCGCCGCCGACCAGGAGGCCCGGATGCTGCGCGGCCTCGGCCGGTACGCGGAGGCGGAGGACGCCGGCCGGGCCATGCTCGCCCTCCTGGACTCCACGGGGGCCACCGGCGCCGAACTGCTGCGCGCCAAGGACGGCCTCGGCGGCACCCTCATGGCCCGCGGCCGCTACGACGAGGCCCGCGCCCTCTACGAGGAGGCGGCGCGCGACGCGGCGGAGCGCGGCGAGCGGTACGAACCGCAGACCCTGCAGTTCCGCACCAACCTCGCCCTGGCCCTCGGGCTCCAGGGGCACTACGCCGAATCCTGCGCCCTGCACCGCGAGGTGTACGACCGCAGGGTGGCGCTGCTCGGTTCACGGGAGCGCCGCACCCTCCAGTCGGGCAGCTGCACCGCCCGGATGCTGCGCCTGCTGGGCCGCCTCGGTGAGGCCCGCAGCCTCCAGGAGTACAACGTGCACCTGCTGCGCCGCACCCTCGACGAGGACCACCGCCAGACCCTGCTCGCCGAACACAACCTGGCCCTGTGCCGACGCCGGGACGGCGAACTGGAGGCGGCGCTGGAGACGATGCGGGAGGTGCGCCGGCGGCTGATCCTGCTCAGCGGCGTCGACCACCCCGACGTCCTGCTGGTCTCCCTCGACTACGCGATGCTGCTGCGGGCGCTCGGCCACCGCGGCCGGGCCCGCGAGCTGGTCGAGTCCACTGCCGAGGCCTACGCGCACAAGCTGGGCGAGCAGCACCCGTACGCGATCGGCGCCCGCAACAACCGCGCGATCCTGCTCCTGGACGACGGGGAGGCCGAAGCCGCCCGGGACCTGGCCGTGAGGTCGACGCGCGAACTGGAGGCGGCGGTGGGGCGCGGCCACGTGTGGGCGGTGGGCTGCGCGATGAACGGCGCGTCGGCACTGGCCGCCGCCGGCGATCCCCGGGCCGCGGTGGAACTGGGCCGGGACGCGCTGGAGCGGGCGGTGGCCGCCGTCGGCGCCGGACACGTGCTGGCCGTCAACCTGGAGGCCGGGCTCGCCCAGGACCTGCGCCTGCTGGGGGAGACCGAGGAGGCGGACGCGCGCGAACGCGGGGCGCTGGCGGCCCTCGCCGTCACCCACGGCGCGGACCACCCCCAGACCCGGTACATGCGTTCCGGCGCCCGCCCCTACTGGGACTTCGAGGGTCAGCCGGTCTGACGCGCCCTCGCGCCTTTCTCGCCGAGACCCTGACCTCGCTGCACTCGCTCGGCGTGCCCGTGGACCGGCACACCCTGCCGGCCTGCGCCCGGCTCGCCGAACGGATCGCCGTCCTCGACCTCGACCGGCTCGACGGCCTCACCGACCCGTTGGAGACCGCCGAACGGGCCCTGCTGCTGACCGTCCTGCTGGAGCCGGTCCTGACGGCGCTGCGCCGCATGGCCCAGGACAACGAGTCGGCCCGGCGCCACACGCCGTAGCGGCGGCACCGCGCACCGTAGGGGCGGCGTCCCGCGAAGCGGAGGTGGCCTCCCGCACCGTGCAGGCGGACGGCGGGCAGGACGAGGCGGGCGGCCGAGAACCCGATTGCCCGCCGGCGGATTGGGTACGCGTGGCCGGACCCGCCAATCACCGCTACCCGGGGAGTTGCCATGGAGACACCCGCCCACGACACCGCCGCCGCGCGGGCGCTGGACGCGCTGGCCAGGGACACCGGCGACACGACCGCACTGGACACCCTCGCGCACTGCGACGTCCTGGTGCCGGTGCCCGAGGACGCCACCGACGAGGACGTGACCGATCCCAGCATGCTGGCCCTGCCCGTCCTGGAGCAGCCGGGCACGACGCCCGTCGTCCCGGTCTTCACCTCCGAACCCGAGATGGTCGACCTGCTCCCGGGGGTGGACCGCTACCGCCTGGTGCCCCTCGGCGCACTGGCCCACCAGTGGCCGGAGGGTGAGCTGTCGCTCTCCATCGACGCCGCGGGCGACCACCCGCTGACCCTCACCTCGGAGGGGGTGCGCACCCTGCTGGCCCGCTGAGCCCGGTCGTCACCCGGCCGCCGGCCCCGGGGGCGCCACGCCCGCCCGCCGCGCCGGGCTCAGCCGGCCAGCATGCGGGTCAGCACCGCGCGCTGGAGCGGCAGCACTTCGTCGTGCAGGGCCCGGCCCTCGGGGGTGAGGGCGACCCACACCCCGCGCCGGTCCTCCGCGCAGACGGAACGCTCCACCAGACCGTCCTTCTCCAGGCGCCCTATGAGGCGCGAGAGCGCGCTCTGGCTCAGATGGACGCGTCCGACGAGGCTCTGCACCCGGCACTGGTCGCCCGGCCGGGGGGCCTCGGTGGCCAGGATGTCGAGCACCTCGAAGTCGCTCGCCCCGAGACCGTGCGGATGCAGTACGCGGTCGATCTCGCACGTCGTCCGCGCGTGCACCGACAGAATGTCCCGCCACCGGTCCTCGAGGTCCGTTCCGGCCGTCTTCGCTGCCATACCTGCACGGTAACACCGAGAACCCAGTTTGTTTACTGTGCAACTAGTGCGGGTGCAAGGGGATCACGGACCTGCACGGGAGGCGGGACGAGGGCTCAGGAGGCCGCCGGGTCCTGGGTCAGCCCGACGAGGTTCCCGTCGGCGTCCTTCACGAAGGCGATCAGCTTGCCACCGCCGACGTCCTGCACGTCCTGGAGCACCTCCGCCCCCGCCTCCACCAGCGCCGCCAGCCGCGTCCGGATGTCGGCGACGTGCCAGTACGGCACGGGGCCGGTCATGCCTTTGGCGTGGCCGTTGGGGTCGAGCCCGACGTCCTGCCCCGCCGACCTGAAACCGACGTAGTAGCTCTCGTCGGCGTAGGGCTCGACCTCGAGTAGCGCCCGGAACAGGGCCTTCGCCCGGTCGAGGTCCTTGACGGGGTAGATGACGGTCTGCAGGCCGGTCTTCATCGCGCACGCTCCTCGCTGAGGTGGGGGACCGACGGACACCGTCGGTGCTCCCACGCTAGGCGAGGGCCGCACCGGGCGCTTCTTCGGTCCCGGCCGGCCGACGGCCGAACGCGGCACGCACAAACCCGTGCCCGGCTCGCCCCGCCGGTCCTCCGGGGCACGCACACGCCCCGGCCCGCGCGCCCGCCACCGCTACGGCACCCGAGTGGACCGGCCCCGTGAGGCCGCCGCCACGTGCGTCTCTCTGCCCCGTCGGCACCCGGTCCCGTCCGCCCTCACGTCGACTCGCGCGTGACCAGTTCCGTCGGAAGGATGACCGCGGCCGGGTCCTCGCCGCCGATCTGTGCGAGGAGGACGCGGACCATCTCGCTGCTGATCCGGTCCCAGGGCTGGCGGATCGTGGTGAGCGCGGGGGTGGAGGAGGTGGCCGCGGGGGAGTCGTCGAAGCCGCCGACCGCGACGTCCTCCGGCACCCGGCGGCCCGCCTGCCGCAGCGCGGCCAGCACACCCTGTGCCATCAGGTCGGACGCGACGAACACCGCGTCCAGGTCGGGGGCCTGCGCCAGCAGCCGCTCGGCGCCCGCCTCACCGCTGGCCCGGCTGTAGTCCCCGGACACGACCAGCCGCTCGTCGACCCCGATGCCCGCCTCGGTGAGCACCTCCTTGTAGCCGGCGAGCCGCTCCACACCACCGGGGGTGTCCAGCGGGCCCGTGACCACACCGATCCGGCGCCGGCCCCGGTCGAGCAGGTGACGCACCATGTCCCGGGCGCCGTCGCGGTCGTCGGCGGCCACGTAGCTGACCTTCGACCCGATCCCGATCGGTTTGCCGCAGGCGACGAGCGGCACGCCCGCCTCGCGCAGCTCGGTGGCGACCGGGTCCCCGGAGTGGCTGGACACCAGCAGCACCCCGTCCACGTGCCCGGCGGTGATGTAGCGGGTGATGCGCCGCCGCTCGTCGTCGGTCCCGGCCAGCATCAGCAGCAGGGGGAAGTCGTGCGCGGCCAGTGCCTGGGTGCAGCCCCGCAGCAGGACGTTGAAGTTGGGGTCCTCGAAGAACCGCTCCTGAGGCTCCGTCAGCAGGAAGCCGACGGAGTCGGAGCGGCCCGTGATCAGGGAGCGGGCGTGCCGGTTCACGACGTAACCCGTCCTGCGGATGGCGGCGTCGACCGCCTGCTGGGCGGCCGGGCTGACGTAGTGGCCGCCGTTGAGCACGCGCGAGACGGTCCCTCGTGAGACTCCCGCCTCGCGTGCCACGTCGTGGATGGTCGGCGGCTTGCGCCTGCCCCCGGTGTTGCTCATGGTCATGACTTTACGGCCCCGGACAGCAGGTCCAGGCTCCAGAACCGCTGAACGACCAGGAACAGTGCGACCAGCGGAAGCACCGCGAGGAACGCGCCGGTGATCACCAGCGTGTACAGGGCCGGAGAGTTGGCGCCCTGCTCCAGCAGCGTGAACAGACCGAGCGTGATCGGGAACTTCTCGTCGTCGCTGAGCATGATGTACGGCAGCAGGAAGTTGTTCCACACGGCGACGAACTGGAACAGGAACACCGTCACCATGCCGGGGATCATCATCGGCAGCGCGATCCGGGTGAAGATCCGCCACTCGCTCGCCCCGTCCATCCGGCCGGCCTCCACCACGTCGGCCGGCACGGCCGCGGCCGCGTAGATGCGGGAGAGGTAGACGCCGTAGGGGGAGAGGATCTGCGGCAGCAGCACGGACCAGTAGGAGTCCGTGAGATCGGCCTTGGCCAGCAGCAGGTACTGCGGGACGGCCAGGATGATCGGCGGCATCAGCACGCCTGCCAGCAGGACGTTGAACATCGTCTCGCGACCGCGGAAGCGGTACGTCGCCAGCGCGTAGCCGCTGAACGCGGACACGCACGTCGACAGCAGGGCGCCGAGACCGGCGTAGAGGGCGGAGTTGCCCATCCACTTCCAGTAGACGCCGTCGCGGTAGGCGTTCAGGTCCTCGATGTTGTCGATGAAGCCACTGCCCGGCAGGAACGTGAAGGTGGAGAAGAGTTCGCTGCCCGACTTGGTGGAGGCGATGACCACCCACGCCACCGGCAGCAGGCAGTACAGCGCGCCCAGCAGCAGCGTGATCGTGGGGACCAGGGCGATACGGCGGCGCAGCGGCGGTCGGCCGCGGTCGGCGCCCGTGCTGCCGGCCGCCGACGGGGCCTTGTGGACGGCGAGAGAACTCACTGGGCTGCCCCCTGCTTGTTGCGACGGTTCGCGGCCCGCAGGAAGCCGAAGGACAGCAGCAGCGTGGCGACGGCGATGATCACGGCCTGGGCGGCCGCCGCGTGGATGTCACCGGTGCCGAACGCGTCCCGGTACACCTTCATCAGCGGACTCCACGTCGTGGAAACGGAGTTGGTGAGCGGTTTGAGGGTCGTCGGCTCGTTGAACACCTGGAGTGTCGCGATGATCGAGAAGAAGAAGGTCAGCACCAGCGAGGGCGCCACCATCGGGATCTTGATCCGGAGCGCGATCTGCAGCGGGGTGGCGCCGTCCAGCCTGGCCGCCTCGTACACCTCGGCCGGGACGGCCCGGAGCGAGGTGTAGATGACGATCATGTTGAAGCCGGTGCCGCCCCACACCGCGATGTTCGACAGGGCGAGATACAGCGGGCCGCCGTCCAGCAGGTCCGGCTGCGGCAGGCCCAGCCGGTCCAGCACGAAGTAGAACGGGCTGACGTCCGGCAGGTACAGGAAGCCCCACAGCAGCGCCGCCACCACGCCGGGGACGGCGTACGGCAGGAAGATCGCGAGGCGGGTGAACGGGGCCAGCCGCACCTTGTCCGAGTCGAGCATCAGCGCGAAGACCAGGGCGAGGCCCAGCATCACCGGGACGACGATGCAGCCGTAACCGAGCACGCGCAGCGCGCCGTTCAGCAGCTCGCTGTCGGTGAAGGCGTCGGTGTAGTTCTCCAGGCCGGCCCAGACCTCCTTGCGGGCGCCGGAGCCCAGGCCGAGGCCGGACACCTTCACCTTGCGGAAGCTGAGCCAGAGCGCGTACCCGATGGGCAGCGCGAAGAACAGGGTGAAGAGGACGGTCGCGGGGAGGAGGAAGAAGTAGGGGGCGCTACGCGTCCGGTCGCGGGTGGTGGCGGGGGACGGGGGGACGTACGGGGCTTCCTCGACCCCGTACGACGTCCGGTGCGCGCTGGTCACTCGGAGACCTCGAAGCCCTGCTTCTTCATGTCGGCGACGGTGTCCGCCTGCATCTTGTCCAGGGCGGCGGAGAAGTCCGACTTGTTCTTCGCGGCGGCGCCGAAGGCGTCCTTGAAGGTCGTGTAGGCGACGTTCACGTTCGGGCCCCAGGCGGAGGGAGCCGTGGTCTTCGCGATCTTCGCGGCGGTGGTGTAGAAGTCCGCCTGGTTCGAGAAGTACTCCGGCGGGTTGATGAAGGCGCCGCTGAGCTGGGCGGAGCTGGAGGCCGGGTAGATGCCGCTCTCCTTGGCCAGCGCGTTGAGCGCGTCACCGTCGGTGTTCAGCCAGGCGGCGAACTTCGCGGCGGCCTCCTTGTTGCCGGAGTCCGTCGTGACGGCGGTGGACGAACCGCCCCAGCTGCCGGTGACGTCGTCGGTCTGCGACCACTGGGGGAGCGGGGCCATGGCCCACTTGCCCTTGGTGTCCGGGGCGGCGGTGGTCAGGGTGCCCGGTGCCCACACGGCGCTGACCCAGGCGATCTGCTTGCCGGTGTTGAGCGCCTTGTTCCAGGCCGGGGTGTACATCGGCTGGTTGTCGACGGCGCCCTCCTTGACGAGGCCGCCCCAGAAGTCGGCGACCTTCTTGGTGGCCGCGTCGTTGATGCCGACCTGCCACTTGTCGCCGGCGGTGGTCCACCACTTGGCGCCGGCCTGCTGGGCGAGGCCCGCGAAGAGTCCGGAGTCGTTGGCCGAGAAGGTGGTCAGGTCCGTGTCGGGAGCCTTCTTCTTCAGCGCGCGGGCGGTCTCGGCGAACTGCTCCCAGGTGGTGGGGACGGTCAGGCCGTACTTCTCGAACAGGTCCTCGCGGTAGTAGAACATCATCGGGCCGATGTCCTGCGGCACCGCGTAGACCGCGTCCGTGCCCAGCGTCGTCTGCTGCCAGACGCCGTCGGCGAACTTGCTCTTCGCGTCGCCGACGTTCTTCGCTATGTCCGCCAGTGCGTCGTTGCTGACCAGCGTCGGCAGCGCCTGGTACTCGGCCTGGACCAGGTCGGGGGCCTTGCCCGCCTTGTGCGCGGTGAGGATCTTGGTGACCAGTGTGTCGCCGGAGGCCTGCTTCTTCACCGTGACGGTGATCTGCTCCTTCTTGCCCGGCCCCTTGTTCCACAGGTCCACGACCTTGTCCATGCCGGGCGTCCACGTCCAGTACGTGAGCGAGACCGGCCCCGACCGGGCCCCGCCGTCGTCGTCGGACGAGCCGCAGGCGGCGAGTGCGGTGGCGCCGAGCGCGACGGCGACGGCGGACGCTGCGACCTCGAAGAGCCGCCGGCGCTGGGTGTTGGGCATGGGTTTCTCCCCTGACCTGGGTTCCCGCCCGCTGCGGAAACCTGCCATGCGTCACATGAACCGGTGTCCTCGCCCGTCGCGAGGCCCTGCCATGTTTCTGTGAGCGTTCACAGTAGAGAAACATCCCGGACACTTGTCAATGGTTGTTGCTGTGCGGTTATGTTGGGCTCGCACCGCCGAAAACGTGTGTGCACGTTCCCAAATGATCGATCAATCGGGAGAAATCCATGCCGGAGACCACCCCCAAGGGCCTCACCAGGCTCGCCTTCGGTGGGGACTACAACCCCGAGCAGTGGCCGGAAAGCGTCTGGCAGGAGGACGTCCGGCTCATGCGCGAGGCGGGCGTCACCATGGTGAGCGTCGGGATCTTCTCCTGGGCGCTCCTGGAACCCGCGCCGGGGGAGTACGACTTCGGCTGGCTCGACCGGATCATCGGCCTGCTCCACGAGAACGGCATCCGCGTCGACCTGGGCACGCCCACCGTGGCCCCGCCCGTCTGGTTCTACCGCGCGCACCCCGAGGCCCTGCCCGTCACCGCCGACGGCGTCCGCTACGAGTTCGGCTCGCGCGCGGCGATCTGCCACAGCAACGCCGACTACCGAGCGGCCGCGGCGAACATCACCACCCGGCTCGCCGAGCGCTACGGCGACCACCCGGCACTCGCGATGTGGCACGTCCACAACGAGTACGGCGTCCCCGTCTCGGCCTGCTACTGCGAGTCCTGCGCCGCCCACTTCCGCCGCTGGCTGGAGACGACGTACGGCACCGTCGACGCGGTCAACGAGGCCTGGGGCACCGCCTTCTGGGGCCAGCGCTACGCGGCCTTCGGCGACATCAACCCGCCGCGCACCACCCCGACCGTCGGCAACCCCGGCCAGGCGCTCGACTACCGGCGCTTCGCCGACGCCACCATGCGCGAGAACTTCCGTACGGAGCGCGACATCCTGCACCGCCTCGCGCCCGGCGTCCCCGTCACGACCAACTTCATGACCGCGCTCAGCCAGTGCGACTCGGTCGACTACTGGGCCTGGGGCCGCGAGGTCGACATCGTCACCAACGACCACTACCTGATCACCGACGGCCGCCGCACCCACGTCAACCTGGCGATGGCCGCCGACCTCACCCGCTCCGTCGCCGGCGGCGCCCCCTGGATCCTCCTGGAGCACTCCACCTCGGGCATCAACTGGCAGCCCCGCAACCCGGCCAAGGCCCCCGGCCAGATGGCCCGCAACTCCCTCGGCCACGTGGCCCGCGGCTCCGAGGGCGCCATGTTCTTCCAGTGGCGGCAGTCCCGGCGCGGCGCCGAGAAGTTCCACTCCTCGATGGTCCCGCACGGCGGCACCGACACCCGCGTGTGGCGCGAGGTCGTCGAACTCGGCGCCGCCCTGGACTCCCTGAACCCGGTCCGGGGCACCCGCACCGAGGCCGACGTCGCCGTCCTGTGGGACTGGCACTCCTGGTGGGCGCAGAACCTCGACTGGCGCCCCAGCGAGGACCACGACGCGCGCGAGCGCGCCGACGCCTTCTACGAGGCCCTCTACGACCGCCACCTCACCGTCGACTTCGCCCACCCCGAGGCCGACCTCTCGACGTATCCGCTGGTCGTGGTACCCGCCCTGTACCTGATGACGGAAGCGGCCGGGAACAACCTCCGGGAGTACGTCGAAGGCGGCGGCACGCTCGTCGTGTCGTACTTCTCCGGCATCGTCGACCAGCACGACGCCGTGCACGAGGGCCCCTACCCGGGCGCCCTGCGCGACGTCCTCGGCCTCACCGTCGAGGAGTTCTCCCCGCTGCTCCGGGGCGAGCGAGTCCGGATCACCGGCCCGGACGGGGCGGAACTGAGCGGCGACGTGTGGACCGAGTTCGTCGAGCCGCGCGGAGCCGAGACCGTCTGGACCTACGCCGACGGCCTCACCGCCGGCCGCCCGGCCGTCACCCGGCACCGCCTCGGCGAGGGCACCGCCTGGTACGTCTCCACCCGACTCGGCGCCGACGGCCTGGACGCCCTGCTGGGCCGGGCCGCCGAGGACGCCCGCGTCGCCCCGCGCGCCGACCTGCCCCGTGACGTCGAGGTCGTGCGCCGCTCGGGCGGGAGCGGCAGTTACCTCTTCGCGGTCAACCACACCGCCACCGACGCCAAGGTGCCGCTGGAGGCGTCCGGCACCGAGCTGCTCACGGGCGAACGCGCCGCCGGCCGCCTCGCGGTCCCGGCGGGAGCCGTACGGGTCGTACGACTCGACGGCTGAGCCGACTCCCCCTCCGCCCGTGGAGCCGCGAGCCGCGGGCGGAGGGGGTCCCTCACCCCGAGGGAGACCCATCCCCATCACGTCGAAGGGACGACGGACGAAGATGTTCCATCCCAGACGCACACTCAGAGCCCTGCTGCTCCCGCTCACCGCGGGGCTCGCACTCACCGCCCTGCCGGCGCAGACCGCACAGGCGGCCGCCACGCTCACCAACGCGGGCTTCGAGGCCGACGGCGCCGGGGCGGCCGTACCCGGCGGCTGGTCCGAGTACGGCGACACCGGTGCCTCGTTCACCGAGTCCGGCGGGCACGGCGGCGGCTACCGCCTCAGCCACTGGGCGTCCGCCGCCTACAAGGTGGAGACGTACCAGTACCTGTCCGGGCTGGCCAACGGCGCCTACAAGCTCACCGCCTGGGTGCGCTCCGGAGGCGGCCAGAAGTCGGCCTACATGGCCCTGAAGAACTGCGGCGGCGCCGAGCAGCGCACCGACCTGCCGGTCTCGGCGAGCGGATGGATCCGTATCGTCGTCCCGGTCAACGTGACGAACAACCAGTGCACGATCAGCGTCAACAGTGACGCGAACGCCGGCAACTGGATCAATGTCGACGACCTGACCCTCACCTCCGGCACGGCCGGGCTGTCGATCAAGGGCGCCGACATATCGTCCCTCGCCAAGAGCGAGGCCAAGGGCGGTGTGTACAGGACCGCGTCCGGCACGACCGGCGACCCGGTCACCATCCTGAAGAACGCCGGCATGAACTACGCGCGCCTGAAGGTGTGGGTCGACCCCGCCGACGGCTACAACAACAAGGCGCGCGTGCTCGCCACGGCCAAGCGGGTCAAGGCCGCCGGCCAGAAGCTCCTGGTCGACTTCCACTACTCGGACATCTGGGCGGACCCGGGCGCCCAGAGCAAGCCCGGTGCCTGGGCGGGGCACTCGTACAGCCGGCTCAAGACGGACGTGTACAACCACACCCACGACGTGCTCAACGCGCTCAAGGCCCAGGGCACCACCGCCGACATGGTCCAGGTGGGCAACGAGATCAACGGCGGCATGCTGTGGAGCGAGGGCTCCACCGACAACTGGGGCCAGCTCGCCGGACTGCTCAACTCGGGCTACGACGCCGTCAAGGCGGTCAACTCCGCCACCCCGGTCGCCCTGCACCTCGCCAAGGGCGGTGACCTGGCGGGCACCCGCTGGTGGTTCGACAGCGCGGTCTCCAACGGCGTGAAGTTCGACGCCATCGGCCTGTCCTACTACGGCTACTGGCACGGCACCCTCGCCGACTTCCAGACCACGCTGGACGACGCGGCCTCCCGCTACGGCAAGCCGGTCTTCGTCGCCGAGACCGCCTACCCGTTCCGCCTCGACAGCAAGGACTCGCACGAGAACATCATCGACCTGCCGAGCGAACTGGTCTCCGGCTACCCGGCGACCCCGGCCGGACAGCTGGCCTGGATGAACGCCGTGGCCGGCATCGTGGAGGCCGTCCCCAACGGCCGCGGTCTCGGCATCTTCTACTGGGAGGCGACCTGGACCGCCGTGAACGGCAACGGCTGGGACCCGGCCGACGCCGCTTCCGGCAACGGCTGGGAGAACCAGGCCCTGTTCGGCTACGACGACCGGGCGCTGTCCTCGACGGCGTGGTTCGCCCACCGCTGACCCGCGATCACCCCACCCCGTGACGGCGGGGGCCCGGCCGCGACCCGGCGGCCGGACCCCCGCGCGCCAGGCGGACCCGGCGCCGCACCTGCCACCGGCGCGACGGGACGCGCACCGCCGAAGTGGCCCGCATGTTCGACAAGGGCCGGCGGGCGGCGCGCAGAGGGCCCTCGGACGCCGGCCGCGGGCCGCCCGCGTCGAATGTTCGGCGTTACCCTGTTGACCAGCCGTGATCACCCCGCGAGCCGGGGCGACCGGGGAGCGAGCCAGGAGACGTACGACATGACGGCCCCGGAGACCGAGAGCCTCCGCAGCAGCGCCGCGCGCCGGTCCGCCGGGGCGGGGCAGCTGCCGGTGGTCGCCGTGGTCGCGGCCGGCGGCGGGCTGGGCGCCACCGCCCGCTACGCGGCCTCGCTGTGGTGGCCCTCGACGGCCGGCGGGTTCCCGTGGACGACCTTCTGGGTCAATGTCGTCGGCTGCGCCGTGATCGGCGTGTTCCTGGTGCTGATCACCGAGGCGCTGACCGTGCACCGGCTCGTGCGCCCCTTCTTCGGCACCGGCGTGCTCGGCGGGTTCACCACCTTCTCCACCTACGCCGTCGACCTCCAGCGCCTGTTCGACACGGGGCACCCCCGTACGGCGCTGGCCTGCCTGGCGGCGACCCCCCTCGCGGCGCTCACGGCGGTGTGGCTCGCGGCCACCGCGACGCGCCGCGTCCTGACCCGGAGGCAGCGATGACGAGACTCACCGGCAGTGCCCTGCGCGTGACCGTCCTCGTCGGCGAGAACGACACCTGGCACCACAAGCCCCTCTACACCGAGATCGTGCACCGGGCCCATGCGGCGGGCCTGGCGGGTGCCAGCGTCTTCCGCGGCATCGAGGGCTTCGGCGCCTCCTCGCTGATCCACACCTCGCGCCTGCTCTCCCTCAGCGAGGACCTCCCGGTCGCCGTCGTCGTCGTCGACACGGAGGAACGCGTACGGGCCTTCCTGCCGCAGCTCGACGAACTGGTCACCGAGGGGCTCGTCGTCCTCGACCCGTGCGAGGTCATCAGGTACGCCGGCCGCACCCCGAACCGGGGCGAAACGGACGGCAAAGGTAAGAGGTCGTCGTGAACTGGCTGCTCGTCGTCGCCGGAGGCATGGCCGGCGCGCCCCTGCGGTACCTGACCGACCGCGCGGTGCAGGCCCGGCACGACTCGCTGTTCCCCTGGGGCACCTTCGTCGTCAACGTCGTCGGCTGCGCCGTCCTCGGCCTGGTGACCGGTGCCGGCGTCGCCGGGGTGGCCGACCCCCACCTGCGGCTTCTCCTGGGCACCGGCTTCTGCGGGGCCCTGACCACCTACTCCACCTTCTCCTACGAGACGCTGCGGCTGAGCGAGACCGGGGCGGCACTGCACGCCGCCGCGAACGTCGTCGCCAGTGTGGCGGCGGGCGTCGGGGCCGCCTTCGCGGGGGTGTGGATCGCGCAGACGGTGTGGTCATGACCGGGAAACACACCCACGGCTGGTAGGACTGTGCACCGCACCGTCGACCCACCCGCAGAACTGGATCCCATGAGCGCCATCTCCGTCGGTCAGGCCGTCGTCCTCGGAGCCGTCGAGGGAGTGACCGAGTTCCTCCCCGTCTCCTCCACCGGACATCTGAAGATCACCGAGGGCCTGATGGGCATCCCGGTCGACGACGACGCGGTCGTCGGGTTCTCCGCCGTCATCCAGGTCGGCGCGATCGCCGCGGTCCTCGTGTACTTCCGCAAGGACATCGCGCGGATCGTCTCCGCCTGGTTCCGCGGCCTCGCCCACAAGGGCGAACGGCATCACCACGACTACAAGTTCGCCTGGTGGGTGATCTGGGCGACGATCCCGATCGTCGTCGTCGGCCTGGCCGCGAAACCGCTCATCGAAGGATCTCTGGCCTCGCTCTGGGTGGTCGCGGGCTCGCTCGTCGCCGGCAGCGGCGTGATGTGGGTGGCCGACCGGACGGGCCGGCACAAGCGGGGCGAGGACGACATCTCGTTCAAGGACGCCATGCTGGTCGGGAGCTCCCAGATCCTGGCACTGCTCTTCCCCGGCTTCTCCCGTTCCGGCGCCACCATGTCGACCGCGCTGATGCTCGACCTGGACCGGGTCGCCGCCACCCGGCTGTCGTTCTTCCTCGGCATCCCGGCCCTCACCGGCGCCGGCCTGTACGAGGTGAAGGACGCCCTGGGCACCGGGGCGGGTGCGGCGCCGCTGGCCGTCGGCACCGCCGTGTCCTTCGTGGTCGCCTACGCCTCCATCGCCTGGCTGCTGAGGTTCGTCGCCAAGCACTCCTTCAACGCGTTCGTGATCTACCGGATCGTCGTGGGCGTGCTGCTGTTCGCCCTGCTGGCCACGGGAGTCCTCGACAGCTGACCCGCGGCCGGGCGGCCGGCAAGGGACCGGTGCCCGACACGGGACCGGTGCCCGACACGGGCCCGGGCCGGCTGCCGGGGCCGGGGTGCCCGGCAGCCGGCCGGGAGCGGCAACCGGGCCCGAGGCGCTGACCCCCGACCCGGGCGGCGGCGGGAAACCCGCTTTCACGCGGGACGCTCGCTGAATTCTTCCTTTCACCCGCCTTGACAGCGGCCTCCGGCCACCCGGAGTATCACTCCCGTGAACCTGTCAGACAGCCAGACAGGTGGCCCGGCACCCCGTCGCGTCAGTGCGATGGAAGCGGTGCTCGCCCACCTCCGCGGCGCCATCGAGCGCGGCCACTACGCCATCGGGGACAAGCTCCCCTCCGAGGCGGAACTGTGCCGCACCCTCGAGGTCTCCCGGCCCGTCCTGCGGGAGGCCCTGCGCGCCCTCCAGACCATGGGCCTGACGGTCTCCCGGACCGGCAAGGGCACCTTCGTCGTCGCCAACACCGTGGAGGACCCCACCTTCGGCGACTACGCGGCCAGTGACCTGCTCGAAGTGCGCCGCCACATCGAGATCCCGGTCGCCGGGTACGCGGCCGTCCGCCGCACCCCGGAGAACCTGGACCACCTGGCCCACCTCCTGGACCGGATGGAACGGGAGACCGACACCACCGCCTGGGTCGCGATGGACACCCTCTTCCACCTCGCCGTCGCCGAGGCCGCCCAGAACCCGGTCTTCCGCCGGGTCATCGAGGAGATCCGCGACGCGCTGGCGCGGCAGTCGGCCTTCCTCAACGAGCTGGGCGGGCGCCGCGAGCAGTCCAACCGCGAACACCGGGCCATCGTCGAGGCGCTGATCGACGGTTCCGAGTCCGACGCGCTGGAGGCCATGAGCCACCACCTCGACCGCGTCGAGACGACCCTCACCGACATCGTGCGCCCCTCGCGCACCGACTCCCCCCTGGAAGGCGGACCCGAGCGTTGAGCGAACAGCACCTCAAGGACGGGACGCGCCCCGCGACCCGTCACGTCGACGCCGGAGACGCGGGCTACAGCAAGTCCCTGAAACACCGGCACGTCAACATGATCGCCATCGGCGGCGCCATCGGCACCGGCCTCTTCCTCGGCGCCGGCGGCCGCCTCGCCGACGCCGGCCCCTCCCTCTTCATCGCCTACGCGGTCTGCGGCGTCTTCGCCTTCCTCGTGGTGCGCGCCCTCGGCGAACTCGTCCTGTACCGCCCCTCCTCCGGCGCCTTCGTGTCGTACGCCCGCGAGTTCATGGGGGAGAAGGGCGCCTACACCGCGGGCTGGATGTACTTCCTGAACTGGGCCACCACCGGCATCGCCGACATCACCGCGGTGGCCACCTACACCCACTACTGGGGCATGTTCTCCGACATACCCCAGTGGGTGATCGCGCTGATCGCCCTGGCCCTGGTCCTCACGGTGAACCTCATCTCGGTGAAGATCTTCGGCGAACTGGAGTTCTGGTTCGCGATCGTCAAGGTCGGCGCGCTCGTGATCTTCATGTGCATCGGCATCTTCCTGCTGGTCACCCGGCACCAGGTCGACGGCACCACCCCCGGCCCGTCCCTGATCACCGACAACGGCGGCATCTTCCCCAACGGCCTGCTGCCCATGCTGCTGATCGTCCAGGGCGTCGTCTTCGCCTACGCCTCCGTCGAACTCGTCGGCGTCGCCGCCGGCGAGACCGAGAACCCCGAGCAGATCATGCCGAAGGCGATCAACTCGATCATGTGGCGCGTGGGCCTGTTCTACGTCGGCTCGGTCCTCCTGCTGTCGATGCTGCTGCCGTGGAACAAGTACACCTCCGGCGAGAGCCCCTTCGTCACGGTGCTGTCCAACATCGGCGTCCCGGCCGCGGGCGGCGTGATGAACCTCGTCGTGCTCACGGCGGCGATGTCCTCCCTCAACTCGGGCCTGTACTCCACCGGCCGCATCCTGCGCTCCATGGCCGTGAGCGGCTCGGCACCGCGGTTCACCGGAAAGATGAGCCGCACCCAGGTCCCCTACGGCGGCATCCTGCTCACCAGCGGCGTCTGCGTCCTCGGCGTCGGCCTCAACTTCGTGGTCCCCGCCGACGCGTTCGAGATCGTCCTGAACTTCGCTGCGCTCGGCATCCTCGCCACCTGGGGCATGATCATGATCTGCCACCTGCTGTTCTGGCAGAAGACCCGGGACGGCCACCTGACCCGCCCGGGCTACCGGCTGCCGGGCTCCCCCTGGACCGAACTCGTGACGCTGGCCTTCCTCGCCTCCGTCCTGGTCCTCATGTACGCCGACGGCGGCGCCGGACGCACCACCGTGCTGTGCCTGCCGCTGATCGCCGCCGCGCTCGTCGCCGGCTGGTACGCCACCCGCGTCCGCCGCGTGCGCACCCCGTCCACCGGGACCGACGCGTGAACCCGCCGTCGGCCTCCGCCCACCCACCAGTGACCAGGCAGTGATGTACAGCAGTCCTCTCGCCGACGCGCCCGCCATCCGCGAACCCCTCCACGCCCCCGTCGCCCACCTCGTCCGCGGCGAGGTGACCGAGGGCGTCCACTACGGCTCCGTCGTCGTCCTCGGCACGGACGGCGAGGTCGGCTTCCAGCTCGGTGACGTCGAGGTCGCCTTCTACCCGCGCTCCGCCCTCAAGCCCGTCCAGGCCGTCGCCATGGTGCGCGCCGGGCTCCCGCTCGACGGCGAACTGCTCTCGCTCGCCGCCGCCAGCCACTCCGGCGAGGAACGTCACCTCGCCGGCACCCGGCGCATCCTCGAGCTGGCCGGTGTCACCGAGGACGATCTGCGCAACGTCACGGACCTGCCGTACGACCCGGTCGTCCGCGACACCTGGACACGGCAGGGCCGCCCGCCCTCGCGCATCGCCCAGAACTGTTCCGGCAAGCACGCGGCCATGCTGTACACCTGCAAGCTCAACGGCTGGTCCCTCGACGGCTACCTCGACCCCGGGCACCCGCTCCAGCAGGCGATCGCCGAGATCGTCGAGGACCTCACCGGTCAGCGGATCGCCCGGGTGACCGTCGACGGGTGCGGCGCGCCGCTCTTCTCCGTCTCCCTGAGCGGTCTGGCGCGTGCCGTCGCCCGTGTCACCACCGCCGTGCCCGGCACGCCCGAGGCGCGGGTGGCGGACGCGATGCGCGCGCACCCCGAGATGGCCTCCGGCTCCGGCCGGGACGTCGCCGCCCTGATGCGGGCCGTTCCCGGTCTGCTGGCCAAGGACGGCTTCGAGGGCGTCGAGGTCGCCGCGCTCCCCGACGGCCGGGCCGTCGCCGTGAAGATCTCCGACGGCGCGAACCGGGCCCGCGTCCCGGTCACCGCGGCCGCCCTCGCCCGGGCGGGCGTCGACCCCGTGCTGCTCACGCCCTTCGCCGGCGAGCCGCTCCTCGGCGGCGGCCGACCCGTCGGCAGCGTCCGCACGGTTCGCGCCCTCGACCCGGTCGCTCAGCCGACCCGCGCGTGAGCCGCCGGCGCCGGCCCCCCCCCCGGGCCGCCCCCCCGGGGCCCCCCCCGCCCCGGGCGCCCCCCCCCCCCCCCCCCCGGGGCCCCCCCGCCCCCCCCCCCCGCCCCCCCCCCCCCCCCCCCG
>NZ_JBIVKQ010000027.1:82563-108590 GCF_044750845.1 Streptomyces sp. NPDC088766
GCCCCGCGGGGGCGGCCGCCCCGGGGGCTGGGCCCGCCGGGTCGGCGCCCGCGCCCGGGTCGCCCCGCCCCCCCGGGGGGGCGCCGCGGGCCCCGCCCCCCCCGGGGGCGGGCGCCGGCGGTCCCTTCCCGTCCCTTTCCTTCCCGCCCCGACGCCTGCGGTCGCCCTCCGTCCTGACCCCGGAGCCCGTCGCCCCGCTCCGGCCCTGAACGGGTTTCGTCCTCGAAAGCCGCACGGGCCGGTCCGACGGCCTGACGTCCGCCGCTTCCGCGGCCCGAGGCCGCAGTCCCCGGTCACCCACCCTTCCTCGCCCCCGAAAGAGGCCGCACCCTCATGACTGTCGTCGTCAGCCGCCGCGAACACGATCTGCTCGGAGACCGGGACGTCCCCGCCGACGTGTACTGGGGCATCCACACCCTGCGCGCCACCGAGAACTTCCCGATCACCGGCACCGCGATCTCCGCCCACCCGCACCTGATCGACGCCCTCGCCGCCGTCAAGGAGGCCGCCGCCCTCGCCAACGAGGAACTGGGACTGCTGGCGCCGCAGAAGGCCGCCGCGATCGTCGCCGCCTGCCGCGAGATCCGCGCCGGCAAGCTGCACGACCAGTTCGTGGTGGACGTCGTGCAGGGCGGCGCGGGCACCTCGACCAACATGAACGCCAACGAGGTCGTCGCCAACCGGGCCCTGGAGCTGCTGGGCCACGAGAAGGGCGAGTACCGGCACCTGCACCCCAACGAGGACGTCAACCTCGGGCAGTCGACCAACGACGTCTACCCGACCGCCGTCAAGGTCGCGACCGTCTTCGCGGTGCGCGGGCTGCTCAAGGCCATGGCCGTCCTCCAGGACGCCTTCGCCCGCAAGGCCGTCGAGTTCCGCGACGTCCTGAAGATGGGCCGCACCCAGCTCCAGGACGCCGTCCCGATGACCCTCGGACAGGAGTTCTCCACGTTCGCCGTCATGCTCGACGAGGACCGCAGCCGCCTCGCCGAGGCCGTCGAGCTGATCCATGAGATCAACCTCGGTGCCACCGCCATCGGCACCGGACTCAACGCGCCGGCCGGCTACGCCGAGTCGGCCCGCCGCCACCTCGCCCGGATCACCGGCCTGCCGCTCGTGACCGCCGCCAACCTCGTCGAGGCGACCCAGGACTGCGGCGCGTTCGTCCAGATGTCCGGCGTGCTCAAGCGGATCGCGGTCAAGCTCTCCAAGAGCTGCAACGATCTGCGCCTGCTGTCCTCCGGGCCGCGCGCCGGCCTCGGCGAGATCAACCTGCCGCCCGTGCAGGCCGGTTCGTCCATCATGCCCGGCAAGGTCAACCCGGTGATCCCCGAGGTCGTCAACCAGGTCGCCTTCGAGGTGATCGGCAACGACGTCACCATCACCATGGCGGCCGAAGCCGGACAACTCCAGCTCAACGCCTTCGAGCCGATCATCCTGCACTCCCTGTCGGAGTCGATCACCCACCTGCGCGCGGCCTGCCTGACCCTCGCCGAGCGCTGCGTGTCCGGCATCACCGCCAACACCGAGGTGCTGCGCGCGAGCGTCGAGAACTCCATCGGCCTGGTCACCGCCCTCAACCCGCACATCGGGTACACGGCGGCCACGGACATCGCCAAGGAGGCCCTCGCCACCGGCCGCGGCGTCGCCGAACTCGTCCTGGAAAAGGGCCTGCTCCCCGCCGAGCGGCTCGCCGCCCTGCTGCGCCCGGAGATACTCGCCGGCAGCGGCAGCGGCAGCGGCAGCGGCAGCGGCACGCCGCAGGCGCTCTGAGGAACGGCGTCCCGCGTGCGGCCGGGGCCGGGCGCTCCGCACCCGGCCGACACGCGGGCTGCCGTCACACCCAGGGATGAAGCCCGCCCGACGCGGCGCGGCCTGCTGCGGCCCGTCTGCGCGCCGCTGCTGAGCCGGGAGGGCTGGTTGTTCGGGCCGGCCCGCCGGCCGTACGTGGCCCGGGACGTCGCCGCCGCCCTGATGCAACGCCCGCGGCCCGGGAAGGTCGTCTCCAAGGTCACGCCCAGGGTCCGTCACGGCATGGAGCCACGACCGTGGGCCCTCACCCTGACGTGCGGGTTTGCGACGGCCCGGCCAGCACGCGGAGTCCGCGGCAGGACATGCCTGATGGGACGGCACGGCGGGGGTGGCCCGGCGCCCTGTGGGGCATCCGGGGAGCGGCGTGCGGCATGATGACGATCATGTGCTCGCAGTTCCAGCCGGTCCTCGACCGCATCGCCGAGGAGATGGCCCGCACGCCCGGCCGCGGGCGGCCCGCCGACTACATCCCGGCGCTCGCCGCCCGCGACGCCCGCAGCTTCGGGATGGCCGTGGCGGAGCTGGACGGCACGGTGTACGGGGTGGGGGAGTGGCGTGAGCCGTTCTCGACCCAGTCGATCACCAAGGTCTTCACCCTCGCCCTCGACCTGGCCCGCGAGGGGGACGAACTCTGGGAGCACGTCGGCCGCGAACCCTCCGGCAACCCCTTCAACTCGCTGGTCCAGCTGGAGTACGAGAACGGCATCCCCCGCAACCCGTTCATCAACGCGGGCGCGCTCGTCGTCACCGACCGCCTCCAGACCCGTACCGGGGACGCGGCGGGCGAACTGCGGGACTTCCTGCGGGCCGAGAGCGGCAGCGAGGTGCTCGACTTCGACCTGGAGGTGGCCGCCTCCGAGTCCGCGCACGGCGACCGCAACGCCGCCCTCGCCCATTTCATGGCGTCCTACGGCAACATCGACAACCCGGTGCCGGTTCTCCTCGACCAGTACTTCCGCCAGTGTTCCCTCACGGCCTCCTGCGCCGACCTCGCGCTGGCCACCGGCTTCCTCGCCCGGCACGGCGTCCGCGCCGACGGCGGCCGCCTGCTCAGCCGGAGCCAGGCCAAGCAGGTCAACGCCGTCATGCTGACCTGTGGCACCTACGACGCGGCCGGTGACTTCGCCTACCGGGTGGGTCTGCCCGGCAAGAGCGGTGTCGGCGGCGGCATCATCGCGGTCGTGCCCGGCCGCTGCACGCTGTGCGTGTGGAGTCCGGGCCTGGACGAACGCGGGAACTCGGTGGCGGGCGTGGCCGCCCTGGACCGTTTCACGACGCTGACGGGCCTGTCCGTGTTCTGAGCGTTCCGAACGTTCCGGGTGTTCCGGGTGTTCCGGGCGGCCGCGCTCACCAGCCCTGGCCGTCCCGGCCGCCCCCGCCGGCCGGTCGACGCCCCGCGCGGCGGCGGACCTCGAACCGCAGCACCAGGGCGACGGCGGCCCCGCCCAGCGCGGCGGCCCCCGCGATGACCGCCGCCTTCGACCAGCCGGGCCCGTCGTCGGCCGCGGCGACCGCGGGGGCCGTGGTGGGAGCCGTCGCGGCCACGGGTGTCGCCTGCGGTCCCGGTCCCGGCCGCGCCCGCAGGGCGTCCAGCGAGCCCACCGGGTCGACCCGACCGGCGGCCCCGAACCCCCAGTCGAGCAGTTCGCGCGCCTCCTCGTAGACGGCGAGGCCACCGCCGGAGCGGGGGTTGAGCACGGTCACGACGAGGGTTCGGTCGCCCCGCCGGGCCGCGGCCACGAGGGTGTTGCCCGCGTTGCTGGTGTAGCCGTTCTTGATGCCGATCAGCCCGGGGTACGGCTCGACCCCGTCCGTTCCGCTGAGCAGACGGTTGGTGTTGACGATGCCGTACGTCCCCCCGTCGCGTGCCGGGAACCGGGCCTCGACGGTGGCGCAGTACCGGGCGAAGTCCGGGTTGCGCAGACCCGCCCGTCCGAACACCGCGAGGTCGTACGCGGAGGACACCTGACCGGGGGCGTCGTACCCGTCCGGGGACAGCACGTGCGTGTCCAGGGCGCCGAGCGAGCGGGCCTTGGCCTGCATCAGGGCGGCCGTGGTGCGCCAGCCTCCGTTGAGCGCGGCCAGTACGTGCACGGCGTCGTTGCCGGAGTTGAGGAACACTCCCCGCCACAGGTCGGAGACCTGGTACGACTGCCCTTCGGCGACTCCCACCAGGCTGCTGCCGGCTCCGATCCCGGCCAGCTCGGCCTCGGTGACCCGGTGCCGGATGCCGCCGGGCAGGACCGGCAGCACCGTGAGGGCGAACAGGGTCTTCAACGTGCTCGCGGGAGGCAGCCTGCGGTGCGCGTTCGACGCGGCGAGCACGTCGCCGGTGTCGGCGTCGGCCACCAGCCACGACAGTGCGGAGACGTCCGGGACGCCGGGTGCTCCCGGGCGTGGCCTGACCTGCGTACCGGAGCGGTACAGCAGGGCGGGCCGCGGTGGCGTCACGCGCGCTCCGCCCGCCGGGCCGGGGTCCGCGCCGGCGGGAGCGGCGGACGCCGCGGGCCCGAGGACCAGGACACCCGTCACGCAGAGTGCGCAGGCCGAGGCAGCCGCCCGAGAAGAGAATCCGATTGTCATACGAGCAACGTAAGAATGATGTGGGGTTTCCCCGCGCTGCCCGTGCCGCACGGCGCAGCGCGTGCACTCGGATGCCGCACGCGACGGCACCCCGGTTCCCCCGGGTGGCTCGCTCCGCGCGCCGTACCGCGTCGTCGCGGTCGCTGTCGTCGGTCGTCGTACCGGCCCCTCCGCCGCGGCACCTCCCGCCGGGATCCCACGGAGCGGGGCGATCAGGCGGCCGGGAGGGCCGGCTGGACGCGGCGGACGAACGTCGCGTTGTCCGGGGTGGCGCGCATCCGCTCCAGGAGGGTGTCCAGGTTCGCCTGGCCGTCCCGGCCCCGCAGGGCGCGGCGCAGGCCGCGGGTGGCGGCCAACTCGGCCGGGGAGAAAAGGAGTTCCTCGTGGCGGGTGCCGGAGGCGGTGATGTCGACGGCCGGGAAGACGCGGCGCGAGGCCGGTTCGCGGTCGAGGCGCAGCTCCATGTTGCCGGTGCTCTTGAGCTCCTCGAAGAAGAAGTCGTCGGCGCGGGAGCCGGTTTCCACCAGTGCGCTGGCGACGATGGTGAGCGAGCCGCCCTCCTCGGCGGTCCGCGCGGCCCCGAAGAACCGCTTGGGGCCGATGAGCGCGGTGGCGTCGACGCCGCCGCTGAGGGTGCGGCCACCGGGGGCGGCCGCGTTGTTGTGGGCCCGGCACAGCCGGGTCAGGGAGTCCAGCAGGATCACGACGTCCTCGCCCGCCTCGACGAGCCGCTTGGCCCGCTCCACGACCAGGTCGGCGAGGGCGATGTGCTGCCCGGGCGTGCGGTCGAACGTGGAGGCGTAGACCTCGCCGCGCACCGAGCGCCGCATGTCGGTGACCTCCTCCGGGCGCTCGTCGAGCAGCAGCACCATCAGCCGGGCCTCCGGATGGTTCCCGGCCACGGCGGCGGCGAGCTGCTGGATCAGGACGGTCTTGCCGGTCTTGGGCGGTGCCACGATCAGCCCGCGCTGGCCCTTGCCGACGGGCGCGAGCAGGTCGACGACCCGTCCGGCGAGCCCGGCCGCCGGGTGTTCGAGGCGGAGCCGCTCGTGCGGGTACAGGGGCGTCAGGTCACGGAAGTGACGGCGGCCGCGCAGGGCGTCGGGCGCGCGTCCGCCGACGCGCGCCACCTCGGTCAGCGTGCGCCGGCCGTCGCGCGTCCCTTCGACGAAGTCGCCCTTGCGCAGGCCGAGCCGGCGGATCAGCGCGGGCGGGACCTGGACGTCGTCGGGGGCGGGCAGGCAGGTCCGGGCGCGCAGTTGCCCCTTCCCGTTGCCGTCGATGTCGAGGACACCGCTGACGAGCTGGGCGGGGGGCTGCTGCCGGACAGGCGGATGTTCGAGTGTGGTGGTCATGGTGCTCTGTCCTTTCGGGGACGGAAGACATGAGGCATGCGAAGAAAGGGGGTGGATCCGCGAGGGGAGGGCGGTGTACGCGCGCCTCCGGCGGGGGGAGGCAGGACCTCGGACGCGGCGGAACCGCCGCTCACAGGGTTCTGCGGAAGAGCCGGCGCACCGGCCGGGACCGGCGGGCGCAACAGCTGACTCGGAGAGGAACCACACCGGCGCCCCGGGAAGAAGGGGGCGTACACAGGTGCTGTAGGGGATCCTAGCAGTCGCCTGCCGTCGTGGCGAGGGGAACCGCGCCTCCACCCGCCTCGACACGGGGCCGGCCTCCGTTGTTCCCGAGGGGTTCCCCCTTGGTCCGTACCGCGATGTCATCGATCGGTACCAGATGTCCCCAGACCATAACGATCCGGGACGACAGGGGACTTGACCTCCGACGCTGCACTATCTTCGCGTCATGTCCACGCCGCCCACGCCTCCGCAGGAGCCCGAGCAGCCGTCCGGGGCGCCGGCTCCTCCGAGCGCGTATCCGTATCCGAATCCGCAGTCGCCGGGTCCAGGAGCGGCGGGGAGTTTCCCGCCGCCGGCCGCGCCCGTACCGGGCCGGCAGGACTTCTACGCCACTCCGACCCTGGTCGGTCAGCCGAGCCCGCCCGGCGCGCCCGGGGGGCCGGGGCAGCCGGTGGTCGGCCATCCGTACGGCCCGCAGGGCCCGTATCCGGCCGTTCCGCCGCCGTCCGGCGGTGGCGGAACGGGGCGGGCGGTGCTGTGGGCGGTCGTGGGCGCGGTCGTCGCCTCGGCGGCCTGGGCGGCGGGGGTCTTCCTGATCGGGGGGAAGGGCGCCGGCGCGGACCTGCGCGGCTACACGGCGCCGGCGAACCTCTGCTCCAGCACGGACTACTCCTCCTTCGAGACGGAGTACCCGGACAACGACGGCTCGCCGACGCACAACTCCCTCAAAGAGACGGCTCTCGACGAGAGTTACTGCAGCATCAACCTGAAGAAGACCGGGTCGGGCTACGCCGACGCCTACCTCTCCACCCAGGTGGACCTGCACAAGAAGTCGGACCCGGGGCCGGAGTTCACGGCCATGTGGAAGAACTACCAGGAGAGGTACCCCGGTTACGACGTGGAGACCGTCGAGGACATCGGGGAGGAGGCCTACCTGGTCAGCGAGGACACCACCAGCGGCTCCACCAGCGGCTCGCTCTACGCCACGCTCGCCGTCCGGGACGGCTGGACGACGTACACGATGAGCTACAGCACCTACCTGTCCTCCTACGACGAGGACAAGGACCCGCCGTCGCTCGAGCAGGTCACCGACTGGCTGAAGGCGGACTCGAAGACCACGCTGGACCAGCTCAAGGACTGACGCGCGACGCGTGGTGGCCGGCGCACGGGGTTCGCCCCGAGTGCCGGCCACCGGTGTGTTCAGCGGGTGCGCGCCCCGGCCTCCTTCGCGATCTGCTCGAACCGTGCCCCCATCGCCTCGGCCAGCGCCTGCGCGCCGGACAGGGGCCGCACCATCACCGTCAGCCGGTCGATGAGCCCGTCCTCGTCCACGTGGATGAAGTCGCAGCCGCTCAGCTCCCGCTCACCGACGCGCGCGGTGAACACCAGCGCGTGGTCGCGGCCGTCCGCCCCGGCGAGTTCCCCCTCGTACCGGAAGTCCTCGAAGACCTGCGCCACCGCGCGCAGGATCGCCGCGGTGATCGCCTTGCCGGGGTAGGGCTTGAACACGACCGGGCTGGTGAACACCACGTCCTCGGCGAGCAGGGCCTCCACCGCGTCGAGGTCGCCGGCCTCTACCGCCTCTCGGAACGCGCGCATCCGATCACCTCATAATCAAATAGTTGTCTAAGTGTGGATGAGAATAATCACCTGCTGTTACCGTGTCCACATGTCGCTCAAGTACGCCGTCCTGGCGGCCCTCCTGGAGGGCGAGGCCTCGGGCTACGAACTGTCCAAGGTCTTCGACGTCTCCCTCGCGAACTTCTGGCCCGCGACCCCGCAGCAGCTCTACCGCGAGCTGGAGCGCCTCGCGCAGGACGGCCTGATCGCGGCACGCGTCGTGCGGCAGGAACGCCGGCCGGACAAGCGGATGTTCACCCTCACCGAGGCCGGCCGCGAGGACCTGCGCGCCTTCGCCGTCGCACCGCCGCGCCGGCCCACCGCCGTCCGGGACGAACTCCTCATCAAGATCCAGGCGATGGACGGCGTCGGCGTCGACCCCGGGACGACCCGCGCGCAGATCGAGGAACGGATGAACTGGGCGCGCGCCAAGCTCGACCGCTACCTGCGGGTGCGCGAACGGCTCCTCGCCGGGCGCACCGAGGAGGACTTCCTGCGCGAGGCCGACCGGATCGGCCCCTACCTGACGCTGATGGCCGGCATCGCCTTCGAGGAGGAGAACCTGCGCTGGTGCGAGCGGGTCCTGGTGCACCTCCGGCGCCGTACCGCCGTAGGCTGACGCCGATGTTCAGCCCCGAAGGCCCCACGCTGCGCGAACTCGCCGTCCAGGCGCTGTCGTCCGTCGAGCACGGCTACGACCTCCTCGCGCCGAAGTTCGACCACACGCCGTTCCGCACCCCCGCCCCCGTCCTCGACGCGGTCACGTCGGCCCTGCGCCGCACCGGCCCCTACGACGACGGCCTCGACCTGTGCTGCGGCACCGGCGCCGGCGTCGACGCGCTGGCCACGCTCTGCCGCGGCAGCGTCACCGGGGTCGATTTCAGCGCCGGGATGCTCGACGTCGCCCGCGGGCGTGCCCGGCCGCCGCAGCCGCGGGTGTCCTGGGTGCGGGCGGACGCGCGCGCCCTGCCGTTCACGGACGCCTTCGACCTCGTCGTCAGCTTCGGCGCGTTCGGGCACTTCCTGCCCGGGGAACTGCCCGGCCTGTTCGCCCAGGTGCACGGTGCGCTGCGGCCGGGCGGCCGGTTCGCGTTCCCGGTGCTCGCGCCGCCCCGGCCGTCCTCCCCCGCGTTCTGGACGCTCCTCGGCTTCGACGCGGTGATGCGGGTCCGCAACGCCGTGTGGCGCCCCCCGTTCGTCATGTACTACCGGGCCTTCCGGCTGGGCGAGGTCCGCCGGGAGCTGGAGCGCGCCGGGTTCCGCGTGGACCTGCGCCCCCTGCCCGGGTTCGGGACGCGGGGCGACGGGATCCCACGGGCCCGGATGATCGAGGCGCGCCGGACACGTTGAGGCGGGCGAACACGGTCCGGGTCAACGGGCCGCCGGCAGGGTGAACGTGTACACCAGTGCCTCCTGGCGGGTCCTCACCACCAGGTCGGTGATCTCCAGCGGCCGTGCGTACTGGTCGTGCACGTGCCGGGTCACCCGCATCGACGCGGCGTCGTCCGGACGGGTGATGGCGTCCCGGTGGTGCAGGGTCAGCCCGGCCCGCCGCATCCAGTCGTAGACGCGCCGCAGCTGTGGGGAGCCGGTGGTGTCGGTGCGGTCGCGGTAGCGGGCGAGTTCCTCGACCTCCGCGAGCGCCACCGCCGAGAAGGAGGTCACGGCCGTGCGCAGGGCGCGGCCGTCCGCGCCCGTCGACTCGTAGCGGTGGACCAGCGTCGGCCGGTGCGGGGTGAGGTCCAGCGCGGTGGCGTGCCGGGGCGGGGGCGGCTCCCAGCTCAGCGCCGTGCGGTCCACCGCGCAGGAGTCGTCCGCGGACCGGGAACCGACGGGAAAGGCGAGCCAGGCCGGGTCGGCGACCGGAGCTCCCGGCAGGGCGGCGTGGCTGCCGCGCCGGTCGGTGGCGACCTGTCCGTCGCGGCGCAGCACCTCCAGGGCCTGCCGGACGGTCACCCGGCTGACCCCGAAGTGCTCCGCCAACTGCCTTTCGGCGGGCAGGCGTTCACCGGGCGGGATGGTGCCGTCGCGCAGCTCGCCGAGCAACTCCTTCGCTATCCGCCGGTAGAGGGGCTGATCGTGGGGGATGGTGCGGGCCATGCCGCGCGCCTCCTGTGATGACGTGCCGTGCGGGCTTGTGCACCACCAGATCTAGCATTGGTCTAAACCACCAGGGAAGGGCGGGCGGCCCGAACGGCCGAAACCGGACCGCCCGCCGCCCCCTCACAGCGCGCTGTACACGGCCTCCACCAGCGCCGTCTTGCGCGGATCATCCACGACATGAGGCCCCATGCGGTTCATCACGTAGCCCAGCGACAGATCGGCCTCCGGATCGGCGAGACCGCACGAGCCGCCGAAGCCGTCGTGTCCGAAAGCCCGCGGGTTGGGTCCGTAGGAGCCCTTCGGGCCGCTCAGCCACAGGCCGAGCCCGATCTCCGTGTCCTGGCCGAGGCCGGCGCCCAGCACCAGGTCCCGGCAGCTGCCCTGGCCCTCGCGCACCCGTTCGGCCGCCTCTGGGGACAGTACGCGCCGACCGCCGGAAGGGCCGCCCGCCAGCACGCCGTACAGGGCGGCGACCGCCCGCGCGGTGCCGTGGCCGTTCGCGGCCGGGATCTCCGCGGCCCGCCAGGCGGGTGTGTTCGCCTCCTCGGCGCCCGCCGGGGGATTGGCCAGCGCGGCGACGGCCGCGGGTGCCAACCGGCTGAAGAGGGCGGCCTGCTCGCTGCTCGACGCGGCGGGCGGATGCACCAGCTCCGCCGCCCGCCCGGCCTCCCTCTCCGGCAGCCCGATGGTGAAGTCGATCCCCAGCGGCCCCGTCACCTCACGCGCCAGGAAGGCGCCCGGCAGCAGCCCCGTGACGCGCCGCACGACCTCGCCGACCAGGAAGCCGTAGGTGAGCGCGTGATAGCCGGACCGGGTGCCCGGTTCCCACCAGGGCTCCGTCGCCGCGAGGCGGGCGGTGGTCAGTTCCCAGTCGTAGAGCTGCTCCAGCGTGTGCGGCTCGCGCAGCCCCGGCAGACCGGCGCGGTGCGACAGCAGGTGCCGGACGAGGACGCCCTCCTTGCCCGCCGCGGCGAACTCCGGCCAGTATGCGGCGACCGGGGCGTCGAGGTCGATCAGCCCCCGGTCGGCCAGGATGTGCGCGCACAGTGCGGTCGGTCCCTTCGACGTCGACCACACGTTGACCAGCGTGTCCCGCCCCCACGCGCGCGTGCGTGCCCGGTCGGCCCAGCCGCCCCACAGGTCGGCCACGGTCTCGCCGCCGACCGTGACGGTCACGGCGGCACCCAGTTCACCCCGCTCCCGGAAGTTCTCCTCGAACGCGGTGCGCACCGCCGTGAAACGCTCGTCGCAGTGGCCGTGCACCTCGGGCACGTGTTCGGTCATGGGCCCTCCCTGAGCCGCCGGGACCCCGGACCGCGGCTCCGCGGTCCGGAACCCCGAACATACCGACTGGTCGGACGGGAGGGAAGGCGGTGGTCAGGACCTCACGCGTACGACCGCAGCCAGCGCATCTTGGCGGCCTCGTGGTACGGGCCCCCGCCCTCGTGGTCGTTGAAGTCGTACACCTCGATGGTCCGGTCGTCGTGCGCCCACGCGTTGAAGGCCGCGAACACCGTCGACGGCGGGCACGTCTGGTCCTCCAGGGCCACCGAGAACAGGGCCGGCGCCGAGCCCCGGGACGCGAAGTGCACACCGTCGAAGTAGGACAGGGTGCGCAGCGCGTCCTGGGTGCGGCCGCGGTGCGTCTTGAGGAACAGGCCGATCTCCCGGTACGGGTGACGGTCCGTCAGCGTCGCCGCGCGCGGGAAGTCGCACAGGAACGGCACGTCCGGCGCGACCGCCACCAGGTCCGGCACCAGACCGCCCACGGCGATCGTGATGCCGCCGCCCTGGCTCGCGCCGAGCGCCACGGTCCGTGTCGCGTCCGTCAGCGGGTGCGAACGGGCCGCCTCGACGGCACGCACCGCGTCGGTGAACACCCGGCGGTAGTAGTAGTCGTCGGGCGCGTCGATGCCCCGGGTCATGAAACCGGGGAACGCGGGCCCGGCACCCACCGGATCGGCGGTACCGCCACCGCCGCCCCAGGCGCTGCCCTGGCCGCGCGTGTCCATGATGAAGTGCGCGCGCCCCGTCGACGCCCACAGCAGGTGCTCGTGGGGCAGGCCGCGGCCCCCGCCGTAACCGACGAACTCCACGACCAGCGGCACCGGTTCCGCCGTCGCCGCGGGCAGGGTCAGCCAGCCCTTGATCGGATGGCCGCCGTAGCCGGCGAACGTCACGTCGAACACCCGCACCGTCGCCAGCCCCGTGTCGACCGGCTCGAAGCGGGCGTCCAGGTCGTGCTCGCGGGCCTCCTGGAGGGTCTTGGACCAGAAGGCGTCGAAATCCTCCGGCTCGGCGGATTCGCTGCGGTACTCGTGGAGTTCCTCCAGGGACAGGTCGAACAGGGCCATGAGCAACCGCCTTGTGATGAGTGGCCGTACGGATGATCACACGGTACGTGGGCGGTGGTAGCGCTTACTAGACCCGGGACCAGGCCGGATGCCGTCCCGGCCGCCGCCCTCAGGTGCTGCGCCGGCTCCACTCGGGCCCCGTGCGCGCCCACTCCCGGTCCCACTCCGCCAGCCGGTGCCGCAGCGCCACCCGGCGCACGAGCACGTGTCCGAGAAGCACCGCGGCGGCCGAGCCGCCCGCCGTGGCGACCCCCAGCGTCAGCGTGTGCTGCCACACCGCCGTGCCGTCGGGCGGCGGCGGGACGCTCCGGCCCCGGGCGTCGAACCACACGTCGACCCGGTCTCCCCGGTGGGTCCCGGCGGGCACGAGCGCGGTGGTCGTCCGCGGGCCGGTGCCGGGCTCCGTCCAGCGCACGGCGATCCGCAGGCGGTGCTCCCGGGCGCCCTCCGCCGTCGGCAGCGTGTCCGGCGGCCGGCCCACGACCTCGGCCCGCACCCGGTGCCGCTCGGCCCGCTGCGCGGCCGCCACGGCCCGCGCGTCCTCATGGGCCCACCGGCCGGCGAGCGCCCCGGCGAGGGGCGCGCCGATCAGGACGAGTACCACGACCACCAGCACCGTCCACGCCTCCACGACGTCCGACCGGCGCCGCAGGGGATTGTGCCGCCGGCGCCGGCCGCGCAGCCCGCTTCGCATGTCGACCTCCTCGCCGTCACGCGGACGAGTGCCCACAAGGAGTGGACACCCCTACGAGAGGAATCGTTTCACCTTCGCGGCGGGCAGGAGACGTCGAAGCCGGCGATGCCGGAACCGGAGGTGCCTGAGGCGGAGGTGCCTGAGCGGGCCGGAGACGCCGGCCCGGGGCCGGCAGGGGCGGGGGCCGATGCCGCCCGTCCCCGCCTCGGGGAGCCGGCCGCCGGGGATCGTCAGCCGAACCGCTCGATGCGGATCCGCTCCACCGGCTGCCCCGCCGCCACCAGCAGCCGTGCAGCGTGCTCGGCGAACCCGTTGGACCCGCACACGTACGCCTCCCAGCCGCCCTCCGGCCGCTTTGCGAACAGCGGCGCCAGATGGGCGGCCGTGAGCCGCCCCACGGGCGTGCCCGCCGGCGCGCTCCGCGTGAACACGGGCGTCGTCTCCGCGCCGTACTCGCGCGCGTAGATCAGGTCCTCGGGTCCGCGCGCGGACACCAGCAGCCGCAGCGGCACCGCCAGACGCCGGGCCCGGTGGTGGCGCACCATCGACATCAGCGGCACGACCCCGGAGCCGGCGCCGACCAGCAGCGCGGGCCGGTCGCCGGGCCAGGCGAAGAAGCCGCTCAGCGGACCCCGGACCTCGATCGCGTCGCCGGGCTCCGCCACCGTGTGGAACCAGCCGGACACCTCGCCGCCGTCGACGTGGTCCAGGGTCAGCTCGATGTGTCCGGCGTCGTCGGGCGCCGAGGCGATCGAGTAGTGCCGCTGGGCGAGATAGCCGTCCCGGGCCCGGAGCCGCACCATCAGGTGCTGCCCCGGCAGGTGCCCCTCCCAGTCGGGCACCGCGAGGCGGAAGGTGGCCGCGTACGGCGTCTCGCGGCGGATCTCCGTGATGGTGGCCGTCTGCCACACCGACGCGGCCCGCTCGCTGACGGCGATGCGGCCGGGCACCGCGAACCGGGTCGGCGGGGTGAAGGTCTCAGTCACCGGAGTACCTCTGCTCCTCCCAGGGGTTGCCCCGCGCGTGATAGCCGTTCCGCTCCCAGAAACCCGGCTCGTCGCGGTCGAGGAGCCGCAGTCCGGCGATCCACTTGGCGCTCTTCCAGAAGTACAGGTGCGGCACCAGCAGCCGCGCCGGACCGCCGTGCTCGGGGGAGAGCGGCTGCCCGCCGTACTCGAAGGCGATCCACGCCCGGCCGCCGGTGAGATCGGCGAGGGGCAGGCTGGCGGTGTACCCGGTGTGCGAGTACACGACGGCGTGGGTCGCGGACGCCCGCGGCCGGACCGCGTCCAGGAAGGCGTCCAGCGACACGCCCCCGAACCGCACCCCGAACTTCGACCAGCCGGTGACGCAGTGGATGTCGCCCTCGTAGGCGGAGGCGGGCAGCGCGTGTGCCTGCTCCCAGTCCCAGGTGCGGGGCGCGTCCACCAGCCCGTCGATGCGCAGGCTCCAGTCGGCGGGCGCGATGTCGGGCGTGACCTCGGCGGACAGTACGGGCCACTCGTCGCGCGCGTCGTACTGGCCCGGGGGCAGGCCCGGGTTGTCGACGCGTGGGCGTCCGGTGAAGCCTCGGGTGACGTTCATGGGGTTCCAGCGTGAGACGGCGGTTGCTTACGCATTCAACCGTAAGGGCAAGTCAGCCGTGCTCCGGCCCCGTCCGGCCGTCGGTCGTCAAGGGTGTGTGAACACTGCGGCGCCCGGGGAACGGCCGTACCGCGATCCTCCTTGCCCGAGTCGTTCCGGGCCGGCCCCTTCGAGCGCCGCACCGTCGAACCCGGCACCTGTCTCGGCATCCGCCGTGAGGGCGCCCTCGACGCCACGGCGGGCGAGCGCCTGCACCCGCCGGGCCGGACCGGGGCCGGCGCCGTCCGTACCGACCCCGCCGTCCGGGGGCGGCGCCTCGGCGCCCGGCTGATCCCGGCCGTCGCCCACGGCATCCGCGAACGCGGCGAGCCCCCGTTCCTGCGCACCGGCGCCGTCCGCCTCCACGAGTCCCTCCGCTTCCGCCTGCGCCGCAGGACGGCGTTCCTGCCGGCCCGGGCCCCTGGACGGGATGTGGTGGCGGTGGCGTAGCCGAGCCGGGGCGGGCGGTGCGGGGTCAGCCTTCGTCCGGCGCCCCGCTGCCGTCCCCGGACCGGCCCCACGCGTTGTACCGCACCAGGTACTCCGCGAACCGCTCCAGATCGCCCTCCGGCCACCCGGCGAGCCGTTCGCGGAAGGCCGCGCGGCGGCTCTCGGTGACCTGGGCGAGGATGGCGCGGCCCGCGTCGGTGAGGTGCAGGACGTGCACGCGGTGGTCCGCGGGGTCCCTGCGCCGTTCGATCAGCCCGGCCCGTTCCAGCGCGGAGACCTGGCGGCTGACGGTGGACTTGTCCAGGGCGTAGTGCGCGGCCAGGTCGGTGGCCCGGCGGCCGCCGCTGTCCTCCAGATGACCGAGCAGCGTGTACGACACCAGGGACAGCTCGGGATGCAGCCGGCCGGCCGAGGCGCGGGCCCGCCGGGCGAAGACCGTCATCTCGCGCTGGATGGTCTCCACCGCCTCGTCTGCGTCCACCCGGTCTCCCTCACGGCTCCCTCGGCCACCTCGTTGTACCGTACAACTTGACGCGGGGATGCGCAGGCGCGGGACGATCGGGGTTCCCCCGTGCGGCAGTTCGGATAAGGTGGCCGTCGGCCGCGGACGACCCCGGCCATGAGCGACCGAGGAGGTGGGACCCATCACCGCAGTGTCAGGTCGGGTGCTCTCCCCCCGGAACGGCGCGGACCGCCGCCGGGCGACCGCGAGAGCGCCCTTCGGTTTCCGAAAGGCTCTCGGCTTCCATGCCCCCTCTGCCCTCTCCGGCTCCCTCGTCGCCCTCTCCCGCTCCTTCGTCCCCCGCTCCCGCGCCGTACCCGTCCCGTGACGCCGTCGTCGTGGCGCTGCGCGCCGCCGGCTGCGTCTTCGCCGAGGACGAGGCGGAGCTGATCCTCGCCACCGCCCGCACACCCCGCGAACTCACCGCCATGGTGGAGCGCCGCGTGGCCGGTCTGCCCCTCGAACTCGTCGTCGGCTGGGCCGAGTTCCTCGGCCGGCGTGTCGTCGTCGAACCGGGCGTCTTCGTGCCCCGCCGCCGCACCGAGTTCCTCGTCGGCCAGGCCCTGGCCAGGGCCCCGCACGCGTCCGTCGTCGTGGACCTGTGCTGCGGCTCGGGCGCGGTCGGTGCCGCCCTCGCCTCGGCGCTCGGCGGGGTCGAGCTGCACGCCGCCGACATCGACCCGGCCGCCGTGCGGTGCGCCCGCCGCAACGTCGCCGCCCTCGGCGGGCACGTCCACACAGGTGACCTGTTCGACGCGCTCCCCGCCGGACTGCGCGGCCGTGTCGACATCCTGGCGGCGAACGTGCCGTACGTCCCCACCGGGGACGTCCCCCTGCTGCCGGCGGAGGCCCGTGACCACGAGCCCCTCACCGCCCTCGACGGCGGTGCCGACGGACTCGACGTGCTGCGCCGGGTCGCCGGCGAGGCGGCCGACTGGCTCGCGCCCGGGGGCTGCGTCCTCGTCGAGACGAGCGAGCGCCAGGCGGCGGACGCCGTCGAGGCGTTCCGGCGGGGCGGTCTCACGGCACGTCCGGCCGTCGACGAGGAGCTGTACGCCCACGTGGTGATCGGGACCAGGGAGTAGGGGGCGGGGTCAGGTCGCGGCGCCGCTGCCCTCCGGTTCGGGGGAGCGGCCGTCGCGGTCCCACGGCCCGTGCCCCGGCGAGCCGGAGTGCCGCTCCCGGTGGTCCTGGTTGTCATGGTGGTTCTGCTTGTTCTGGTGTTCTTGGTGATTCATGTCGCCGGACGTGCCCGACAGGACCCGGTCGGCCGTCCGCTCCGCGTCGTCCCCGTCACCGGTACGGGAGCCGGTGACGTACACCGTGTCGCCCTTCTTCAAGGTGCCCGTCCCGGAGCCGCCGTCGGCGCGGACGTGGGTGTCGCCGTCCACCGTCCACGTCCAGGAGGTGCCGCCCTCGCTCCTGACGGTGATCCGGTCGCCGTCCGTCCTCTCGACGGTGCCGCGCTGCCACACGCGGACGACCCACTCGCCGGAGTCGCCGTCCTTGACGGTCGCCTCGCCGTGCACCGCCTCCCCGCCGAGGCCGGACCACGGTCCGCCGTGCCCGTGCCGGAACCCGTCGGGCGGCCAGGACGCCGACGGGGACCCGCCCGGCGCGCCGTCCGACGTGCCGCCGGACGTCGCCGCGTACGCGACGGTGCCGCCCAGGGCCAGCACCGCGACGGCCGTCGCCGCGGCCACCGTCCGGCCGCGGCCGGACAGCCGCCGACGGGCCCGCGGCGAGGTGCGCTCCCGTTCCTCGCCGGGCCCCGAGAGGAGCTCGGCCTCTTCCGGATCGCCCATCACGGTTCACTCTCCTCCGCCCGACGGACCACGCCTCCCTGTGATTGTCGGAGACGCGCGGTAAGGAAGGGGTAATAAACAGCTGTGAATCGGGGCGTACGGTGTCACAGCGCCCGTGCGCGCGCCACGAGCAGGGCCACGTCGTCGTGGTTGTCGGGGTGGTGCAGCTCCCGCAGCAGCAGGTCGCACAGCTCCTCCAGCGGGCGGGCCGGGTCGTCGAGGAGCGTCAGCAGCAGTTCCAGGCGCTCGTCGAGGGAGTGCGTGCGCGTCTCCACCAGCCCGTCGGTGTACAGCACGAGCCGGTCGCCGGGGCCGAGGTCGACGTCGGTCGAGGAGAAGGCCACCCCGCCCACCCCGAGCGGCGCCCCGGTGGGCAGGTCGAGCAGCTCCGGCGGGTGTCCGTCCCGTACGCGGGCGGGCGGCAGGTGCCCGGCGTTGGCGATCCGGCACCGCCTGAGGCGCGGGTCGTGGACGACGTACAGGCAGGTCGCTATGAAGTGGTCCAGGCCCGAGGTGGTCCGGTCGAGGTGCTCGAGGAGCACCGCCGGATCGAGATCGAGCGCGGCGAGCGTGGCCGTGGCGGTGCGCAGCCGGCCCATGGTGGCGGCGGCGTCGACACCGCTGCCCATGACGTCGCCGACGACCAGGGCGGTCTTGCCGTCCGCCAGGGGGATGACGTCGAACCAGTCGCCGCCCACCTCGGTGGTCGCGCCGGCCGGCTGGTAGCGCGAGGCCACCTCCAGGCCACCGGTCACCGGCGGGTGGCTCGGCAGCAGGCTGCGCTGGAGGGTGAGCGCGGTGCCACGGGCGTTCTGGTACCAGCGGGCGTTGTCGATCTGCACGGCCGCGCGGGCGGCCAGCTCCCGGGCGAGCAGCACGTCGTCGCGGCCGAACGGCAGCGGATTGCGGGTCCGTTTCAGGTCGAGGGCGCCCAGCACCTCGCCGCGCGCGATGAGCGGCACGGCGAGATAGGAGTGGACGCCCGCCCGTGCCAGGAGCCCGGCGGCCTCCGGGGAGCGGGCGATGCGCACCAGGTCCTCGTCCTCGACCCGCGCCACCATGACCGGCCGGCCGGTGCGCACACACTCGGTGACCAGCCGCTCGGGTGCGTAACGGGCGATCCGGCCGGGCGGATCGGCCGCGCTCAGGGCGTCCGGCGCGTCGGCGGCGCGGACGGCCAGGGCCCGGATCACGGCGGGCTCCGAAGGCCCCAGGCTGGTGCGCCGGCCCGCCACGACCGCGTCGAGCAGGTCCACGGCGGCGACGTCGGCCAGCTCCGGCACGGCCACGTCGGCCAGCTCGTCGGCGGTGCGTTCCAGGTCCAGGGTGGTGCCGATGCGGGCCGAGGCGTCGGCGATCAGGGCGAGGCGGCGGCGCGCGGCCTCGGTCTCGATGCCGGCGCGGTACCGGTCGGTGACGTCGACGACCGAGAGGGCGACGCCCAGCACGGTGCCGCGGGCGTCCTCCAGCCGGTACAGCGACACGGACAGGGCGTGGTCCTGGTCCGGGTCCGCGGGGGTACGCCCGACCGTCGGCCGGTCGACGACCGGCACCCCCGTCCGCAGCACCTCGCGGGCCGCCGACTCCAGGACCTCGGCGTCCAGCAGCGGGAGCACGTCGCGGACGGTCCGGCCGAGGTGTTCCCCGGCGGGGACGCCGTCGATGCGCTCCAGCGCCGGATTGACCGACACGTACCGCAGCCGGGTGTCGAGCACGGCGAGGCCGATGGGGGACTGGGCGACCATGCGCGTCGACAGGGCCACGTCCCGCTCCAGGCGGCGCACCGTGGAATGGTCGGCGGCCAGACCGAGGGCGTAGACGTCACCGTGGACGTCGACGAGCCGCATGTTGCGGAACTCCACGAGGCGCGTGCTGCCGTCCTTGCACCGGACGGGGAAGGCGCCCTCCCAGCTGCGGCCGGTCGCCATGACGTCGGTGAACAGCTTCACGACCAGTTCGACGTGCTCCTCGTGGACCATCACGTGGGCCGCGTAGCGTCCCAGCGCCTCCGCGGCCGGGTAGCCGAACAGCTCCTCGGCCTGCGGGCTCCACAGCACGATGCGGCCCTCGGCGTCCAGCACGACCGAGGCCACGTTGAGCACGTCCAGCAGGCCGCTGGGCCCTGTCGGGCCACCGGCCTCGGCCCCGGTCGATCCGGCTGCACTCATGCCACGCACCGCCTCCGTACGTCGACGTGGCACGTCGTCCCCCGTGCCGACTCCCCCGGTTCTACCGCGCTGAACCGTTTTCTCCCACGCCTGGGGCACCGTTCCCGTGCTCCTCCAGTACGGCGGCGCGCGCCGTTCTCCTCATGGTCCGCACCGGTCCACTCGATTGGTCTGTACATGACCATCAAAGTTGGCCACACTGTCCGCCGAGCGCGCACCCCACCCCCCCGTCAGAGGAGACCCATGCCCCTGCGCCCCGCCCGCGGACGCCGTCACACCCTGCGCACCGCCCTGATCGCCCTGGCCACTGCCACCGCCGCGGCCCTCGGGGCCGCCCCGCCCGCCGCGGCCGCCGACACCTGGACCGAGGTCGGCTCCGACCGTGCCGACCCGCTGACCGAGAGCCAGGGCCTGGCCTCGGTCGAGGTCCCCGCGAACAGCGCCAACCGCTACACCGGCATCGGGACCATCCCGTTCGGGGTGAGCACCCGCGGCTGGAACCACGTCGGCGACCCCGACGCCTCCTACGACGGCCACTACATCGAGCCCTACCAGCGGGACTCCGGCACCTCGAAGATGTACCGCGTGCAGGCGCCGGGCGGCGCCTGGTCGGAGTACGTGCACGCGCTCGGTCCCGGCGAGGCCCTGAACAACTCCTGGGTGGCCGTCACGCCGGGCGGCCAGTGGATGCTCACAGGGGAGTGGGGCACCATGACCCGGCTGATCGTCCTGCCGACCCCCGGCGTCAACCCGAGCACCTCGCCCTCGGCGAACCTTCCGCAGGCCTCCACGGTCCACCTCGACCACGCGGTGCGCGACGTCCAGGGCTGCGACTTCACCGGCCCGACCACGCTGCTGTGCTCCTCCGACGACCCGGCGGGCACCCTCTTCGGCATGACCAAGCCGCTGCTCCAGATCGACCTGTCGGCCGAACCGGGCGGCTCCGGTGACGTGAACGGCCATGTCACCGCCCTGCGCCAGCTGCCGTTGCGCAGCTCCTGCACGGGCTCCTTCGAGACCGAGGGGATCGACTACGACCGGCGCACCGGCACCCTGCGGGTGATCGTCGTCTCGCCCGGCTTCTGCGTGCTGACCGACAGCAAGACGTACCGCTTCACGCGGTGACGTCCTGACGTCCGCCCCGGGCGCGGGGCGTCCTCCGGCTCCCCGGCACGGGGCGTCGTCGGACCCCCGGGGCGGGCCGTCCAGGTGGTGCCCGCCCCGGGAAGTGGTGCTTTTCTTGGGATGTGGCGCGGTTCGCGGGGAACCCGCGACATCGCGCCACCGCCACGAGAGGAGCGATCACGATGGACCGCGAGCGAACCCATCCGGAGTCCGTCACCCTCGAGATCAGCGACTGCAGCAAGGAGGACGCCCGGATCGTGTTCGACACGCTGTGCGCCTGCTTCGAGTCCGACCGCTGTGCCGACGACGTGCCCGAACAGCTCCACGAGACCCGTCCGATGGTGTGGCTCGGCACCTTCGAGGTCAGCGACGTGCACGACTGCGCCCGCCCGGCCCGGCTGTCGTCGTCGGTCACGGCCGACGCCCAGGGCGGCTACTGGGCGATCGAGCGGTTCCGTACGACGCTGGACTCCATGTTCCGGGTCAGGGACCTGTCCTCCGCCTCCGGCGACCAGGAGACGGAGCTGCACCTGCTGCTCGAGAGCCGGTGACGCGCGAGACCGGTGACGACGGCGCCGGAAGCGGGTGACGTGAGAAAGGCGACTCCGAGGCCATTGTGCAACTAGTTGCACAACCCGTGTGCGGTCCTCTACAACTACAGGGGCACGACACCGCGCACGGAGGGCCCCGATGAGCCGATACCCGCACCTGCTGAGCCCGCTCGACCTGGGCTTCACCACCCTGCCCAACCGGGTCCTCATGGGCTCGATGCACGTGGGCCTGGAAGAGGCCGAGCACGGCTTCGCGCGCATGGCGGAGTTCTACGCCGCCCGCGCGCGCGGCGGGGTGGGCCTGATCGTCACCGGCGGCATCGCCCCCAACGACGAGGGGCGCCCCTACGAGGGCGGCGCCAAGCTCACCACCGACGCGGAGGCCGAGCAGCACCGCACGATCACCGAGGCCGTGCACCGCGAGGGCGGTCGCATCGCCCTGCAGATCCTGCACTTCGGCCGCTACGCCTACCACGAGGACCTGGTCGCGCCGAGCGCGGTGCAGGCGCCGATCAGCCCGCACGTGCCCCGCGAGCTGACGGACGCCGAGGTCGAGCGGACCATCGACGACTACGCCCGCACCGCCCGCCTCGCCCGGCAGGCCGGCTACGACGGCGTCGAGATCATGGGCTCCGAGGGCTACCTCGTCAACGAGTTCATCGCCCTCCAGACCAACCACCGCACCGACCGCTGGGGCGGCTCCTACGAGAACCGGACACGCTTCCCCCTCGAGATCGTGCGACGCGTGCGCGAGGCGGTCGGCGAGGACTTCATCGTCGTCTACCGGCTCTCGATGCTCGACCTGGTCCCCGGCGGCTCCACGCTGGACGAGGTCGTCACCCTCGCCAAGGCCGTCGAGGCGGCCGGGGCCACCCTCATCAACACCGGCATCGGCTGGCACGAGGCCCGCATCCCCACCATCGCCACCTCCGTGCCCCGCGGCGCCTACACCTGGGTGACCAAGAGGCTCATGGGCGAGGTCTCGATCCCGCTCGTCACCACCAACCGCATCAACACCCCCGAACTCGCCGAGCAGTTGCTCGCCGACGGCTGCGCGGACATGGTGTCGATGGCCCGCCCGATGCTCGCCGACCCCGACTTCGTCAGCAAGGCCGCGGCGGGCACACCGGAGGCCATCAACACCTGCATCGGCTGCAACCAGGCCTGCCTCGACCACACCTTCAGCGGCCGGATCACCTCCTGCCTGGTCAACCCGCGCGCCTGCCACGAGACCGAGCTGGTGCTCGGCCCGACCCGGCGCCGCAAGAACGTGGCGGTCGTCGGCGCCGGACCCGCCGGCCTCGCCTGCGCGGTCTCGGCGGCCGAACGCGGCCACGCCGTCACGCTGTTCGAGGCGGCTGCCGAGATCGGCGGGCAGCTCAACGTGGCCCGCAAGGTCCCCGGCAAGCAGGAGTTCGACGAAACGCTGCGCTACTTCCGCCACCAGCTCGACGCCCACGGCGTCGACGTACGCCTCGACACCTTCGTGGACGCCGGCGACCTGGCGGGCTACGACGAGGTCGTGGTCGCCACCGGCGTCAGCCCGCGCACCCCCGACATCCCCGGCGTCGACCACCCGAGCGTGGTCGGCTACCTCGACGTCCTGCGCGACGGCGCCCCCGTCGGCGACCGCGTCGCGATCCTCGGCGCGGGCGGCATCGGCTTCGACGTCGCCGAGTTCCTCACCGACGGCGGCGACAAGGCGAGCGAGGACCCGGCGACGTACTTCCGGCAGTGGGGCGTCGACATGGACTACCGGGCCCCCGGCGGCCTCGCCGCGCCCGAGCGGAGCACCCCGCCGCGCACCGTCCACCTGCTGCAGCGCAAGACCGGCAAGGTCGGCGCGGGCCTGGGCAAGACCACCGGCTGGATCCACCGCACCGAACTCAAGCACCGCGGCGTGCGCATGGTCCCCGGCGTGCGCTACGACCGCATCGACGACGCCGGCCTGCATGTCACGGTCGACGGACGCAGCACCGTCCTGGAGGTCGACACCATCGTGCTGTGCACGGGCCAGGACCCGCGCCGCGACCTGTACGAGGAGCTGGTCGCCGCCGGGGTGAGCGCGCACCTCATCGGCGGTGCCGACGTGGCCGCCGAGCTGGACGCCAAGCGTGCCGTCAAGCAGGGCACGGAGCTGGCGGCGGCCCTGTAGGCACGGCCCCGCCCGTCCCTAGGATGAGCCCATGTCACTCCCGCACGCGATCCTCACCGCTCTGCTCGAGAAGCCGTCGTCGGGGCTGGACCTGACCCGCCGGTTCGACAAGTCGATCGGCTACTTCTGGTCGGCGACGCACCAGCAGATCTATCGCGAGCTGGGACGACTGGAGGCCGAGGGCCTCATCCGCGCGCTGCCCGCCGAGCAGCCGGCCCGCGGACAGCGCAAGAGCTACGAGGTCCTGCCCGCGGGCCGCGCCGAACTCCAGCGGTGGACGGCCGCGGCGCAGGACCCCAAGCCGCACCGCGACGCGCTGCTGCTGCGGCTGCGGGCCGCCGCCGTCGTCGGCACCGCGGGCCTCGAGGCCGACCTGCGCCGCCATCTCGACCTGCACCGGCGACAGCTGGCCGAGTACGAGGAGATCGAGAAGCGGGACTTCCCGCCCGGCGAGGACAGCGCGCAGGTCAGGCTCCAGCACCTGGTGCTGCGCGCCGGCATCGAGCTGGAGACCTTCTGGACCCGGTGGCTGACCGAGGCGCTGGAAGGCCTGCCCGGCCCCGCCGGGCAGACACCGTAGACCGGGCGCCGCAGGCGGGTTCACGGCCCCGGAGCGGCCGCGGTGGCCGCGGCCTCGAGCGCCGTGCGGCGGGTGGCGGCCACCGGGCTCGCGCGCTGTGCGCGGGGGCCGGCGTGAGGCGCGAGGCGTGAGGACGCAACGGCGCGGGCCGGGTGGGCGGCGGGCCGCCGCTTTCCACCCGGACCGCGCCGATCGTGGCGACGGGGAGGCGTTCAGAACCGGTACGGTTTCGTGCGGCGCCGCAGGAACCAGGCCGTCGCGATGACCCCCGTGCCGACCAGGACGCCGCCCGCCACGAGCGTGACGGTGCCGTAGTCGCGGGTGGCGCCGCCCATGCCGCCCAGCACGCCGCGGGTCGGCGAGGCCGTCGCGGAGATCGTCGGCGTGGTGGCGGGGGACACGATCACGGACTGGGTGCCTGCGGTGCTGCCGCTGGAGCACATCACGACGACCGTGTGCGTGCCCTGGGTGACGTTGGACCAGGCCGCGGACTGGCTGATGCTGGTGCCCGACAGGGCCACCTGGCGGCCCTGGGCGAAGTTCGCCTGGCTGCTGTCGAGCAGCGCCGCCGTGCCCCAGCTGCCGTTGATCTGGGTGCACGCGCTGGTCACCACCGACACCGTGGAGCCGGACGTGCTGACGGAGATGCCCGAGGTCCGCGCGGCGGCGGGCTGCGCGGTCACGGCGAGGGGCAGCGCGGCGGCGGCAGCCATGGTCAGTCCGCAGCGGGCGAGGAAGGGGGAAGTGCGCATCGGGTGTCCTCCGGCGGCACGGTTGGCGACCTTGCGCCGCCGAGGGTCGGGTACGCCCGTGCTGCCATCAGGGGCAGCCAATGTCCGCCCGGCCCGGCACGCACCCCGGCCGCCGCCGGGCAGGTGACGGATTCCACCGGACGGCCCAGAACGGCACCCCGCCCGCTTGCGCTCCCGAGGCCGGACCGTCGGGGTCGGCGTGCGCTCGTGCTCCCGGCCTCCGGCGCCCGGCCGTGCTTCCGGTGGTCACCGTCCGGCCGTGCTTCCGGTGGTCACCGTCCGGCCGTGCTTCCGGTGGTCACCGCCCGCTCCGCGGAGAACGCCCCCCACGTGCCGTCCGGCAGCCGTGCCCGCAGCCGCACCCGGTGCCCGGCACCGGCCTCGCGCCCCACGTAGAAGCTGTGGGCGGCCCTGCCGCGCGGCGGTGTCCCGCCCCAGACCAGCGAGGTGACCGGCTGCCCGTCGAGCTGGATCTGGTACTCCGTGACCGTCCCGTCCAGCCGCGGCGGCACCCAGGACAGGTCGAGGTAGTACGCCCCGCCGGCACGGTGGGTCGTCGCCCGGAAGTCCGCCGGTGCGGTGTCCTCTCCCTCGTCGCCGCCCGGCGCTGTCCTCAGGTGCACGGCCGCGCCGGCGGGGGAGAGGTTGCCGGCCGCGTCCCGCGCCCGGACGGTGAAGGAGTACCGGGTGCCCGGCCGGAGCCCCGTCACCACGGTCGCCGTCTGGCTCCCACCGACACTGTGGATCTTCGTCCCGCCCTGGAAGACGTCGTACGACACGACCTCCCGGTCGTCCGTGGCCGCCGTCCAGGACAGCTGGACGGCCCGGCTGCCCGCCGCCCGGCCCGTGGTGCCGCCCGGCCGGGTCGGCGCCGAGCGGTCCGCCGGGACCGCCGCCGGGGTCGTCGCCCGCGCCTCCCGGCTGGGCGGCCCGAGCCGGCCCCCGGCGTCGCGGGCCCGGACGGTGAAGACGTAGACGGTGGACGGCGTGAGGCGGGTGACGTCGAGCATGCGCCCGGAGCCGGGCACGTCCGCGACCTTCGAGGCGCCCCGGTACACCGCGTAACCGCTCGCCGCCGGGAGCGCGTTCCACATCACGTGCACGCTGGTCGCGCTGCCCGCCTCGGCGGTCACTCCCGTCGGCGCCCCCGGCGCCCGCCCCTCGTCACCGCCGCCCGGCGCGGCGCAGCCGCAGCACAGGGCGAGGATCCCTCCGCACAGCACGACACGTCGCACAGCTTCGCCTCCCGGCCCGGCACGGCGGCAATGGTCCGGACCAATATGGCGCGCCGACGTGAGCACATCAATAGGGGGTGCGGTACGGGGTTGGCGGGCGGCCCGGGGAGTTACGTATGCTGAGCCTCCTCACGGCTGAACCCCGCCTGTACGCAAGGCGGTTCATGCCGGTGGCGCGGGCCGCTGTCGTCGCTGATCCCGCGCCGGCGGGGCTGCCGGGGGGGCGGGGCCCGGGGGGGGGGGGGCCCCCCCCCCCCCCCGGCCCCCCCCCCGCCCCCCGGGGGCGCCCACAGGGGGGGGACACGGCCCCCCCACACACCCCCGGCCCCCGGGGCCGG
>NZ_JBIVKQ010000027.1:108598-112370 GCF_044750845.1 Streptomyces sp. NPDC088766
CGGCGCCGCGGGGGGGGGGGGGGGGGGGGGGGGGGGGGGGGGGGGCGGGCCGCGGGGGGGGGGGGGGGGGGGGGGGGGGGGGGGGGGGCCGCCCCCCCCCCCCGCCCCCCGTCGTACCGTCGGAAGATCCGCTGTGCGCACATGTCGTCGGAACGTCGGCACCACTGCTCCGTACGGCCCTGAGGGACTGGACCTCGGACGCGACCGGCCTCAGATTGGGCCGGGTGTCCGTCCCTGTCCCCGACGAGAGGGCTCTCGACGTGCGTGTCCAGTCGCTGACGCTGGCCGTGGCCGGCCTCGCTCTGCTGGCCCCGGTCCCACCACCCGCCGCCGCGGTCCGGGCCCTCGACGCCCCCCGGAGACCGGCGGTGCGACAGGAGGGCTCCGTGAGCGCCTCGGCACTGCTGGCCCGGGTGAGTGCCTGCACCCCGGTCTCCCGCGGCCGCTACCGCACGGATGCCGGCGCGCCCGCCACGGTCCCGGTCTGCGGGACCGACGGCGCGGTCTTCTGGACGGCCGACATGGACATCGACTGCGACGGACGGCCCGGCCCGCGCTGCAACAGCACGACCGACCCCCTGTTCTCGCCCGCCACCGCCTTCCAGCAGTCCGACGGCCGCTACCTGAGCGCGGAGAGCCTGCCGTTCATCGTCGTGCCGGGCGTGAGCGCCATCTGGAACCACCGCGACCACGGAGTGCGCGGCGGGAGCGTCGCGGCCGTCATCCACGACGACCGGGTCCACTACGCCGTCGTGGGCGACGTGGGACCGCCCGAGATCATCGGCGAGGCCTCGTACGCCGCCGCCGAGGAGCTGGGCATCCGCCCCGACCCGCACGGCGGCGGCGTGGCCTCCGGCGTCACCTACATCGTCTTCAAGGACTCCCGGGCGACCCCGATCGAGAGCCACGCGGCGGCCGTCGAAGAGGGGGAGCGGCTGGCCCGGACGTTCGTGGCGCGGACGGATGCGGGCGCCCGCCGAGGTGCGGGTACCGGCGCCACCGACGGCGGGTGACGGCGCGGCTCCGGCCCGGCGGCACGGCCCTGCCCACCAGAGCGGGACCCCATCGGTACGGCCCTGTCCACCGGGGCGGGGCCCATCGGCACGGTTCGGCGCGCCTGCGACGGGACCCCGTCCGGACGGTCTGCGCCGCCCGGACGGGGCCGCACGCCCCGAGCGCCTGTCAGACCTTGCGGTAGGTGTACGCCTCCGAGGCGGCCGCCTCGACCGCGTCCAGGCCGGCTCCCGTGGAGGCCGTGACGACGGCGGCCACCGCGCCCTCCACGAAGGGCGCGTCCACCAGACGCGTGCCGGCGGGGAGTTCGTCGCCCTCGGCGAGCAGCGTCTTCACGGTCAGCACGGCGCTCCCGAGGTCGGTGAGGACGGCGACCCCGGCACCGCGGTCGACCGAGGCGGCGGCGGCGGCGATCAGCTCCGCGCTCGTGCCGAGCCCACCCGCCTCCGTGCCGCCCGCCGGAGCGACGGGCACGGCGGTGCCGCCGCCCGCGAGACCCTGGGCCAGCTCGGCGACCGAGGCCGCCACCTGCGCGCTGTGCGACACGAGCACGATCCCCACCAGCTTGTCGTCGGACATCGCCGCACTCACTCCCCGTTCGCTTCCGCGAGGCCCGCGACCAGCAGCGCCGACGAGGTGGCGCCCGGGTCCTGGTGTCCGATGCTGCGCTCGCCCAGGTAACTCGCCCGGCCCTTGCGGGCCTGGAGCGGGACGGTGGCGAGGGCACCCTGTTCGGCCGCGTCCCGTGCCGCCCCGAAGCCCTCGCCCAGGGCGTCCACGGCGGGCACCAGCGCGTCGATCATCGTCGCGTCGCCCGGCGCCGCCCCGCCCAGCCGCATGACCCCGTCGACCCCGGCGCGGAACGCCTGCGCGAACTCCTCCTCGCTCACCTCGGCCGCGTCCCCGAGCGCCTTGCCGGTGCCGCGCAGCAGCGTGCCGTACAGCGGTCCGGACGCTCCGCCGACCGTCGAGATGAGCCGGCGTCCGGCGAGGACGAGGACGGCTCCGGGGGTCGCGGGGGACTCCTCCTCCAGGGCGGTGACGACGGCGGTGAACCCCCGCTGGAGGTTGCTGCCGTGGTCGGCGTCGCCGATCGGCGAGTCGAGGGCGGTGAGCCGGTCCGCCTCGCGGTCGACGGACGCGGCGGTCACCGTCATCCAGCGGCGGAAGAAGTCGACGTCGAGCACGGGATCTCCTTGCGTGGTCGGTGCGTTGATCGCCTGCCTCCGTCCGCTCACATGCCCCAGCGCAGCCCCGGCGTCCGCACGGGCGCGTCCCACAGCCGCAGCATCTCCTCGTCGACCTGGCACAGGGTCACCGAGGCGCCGGCCATGTCGAGGGACGTCACGTAGTTGCCGACGAGCGTACGGGCGACGGCGACCCCGCGCTCGCCGAGCACCCGCTGGACCTCGGCATTGAAGCCGTACAGCTCCAGCAGGGGCGTCGCCCCCATGCCGTTGACCAGGACCAGGACCGGATTGCGCGGCGACATGTCCTCCAGCAGCGCGTGCACCGCGACGTCGGCGATCTCACCGGACGTCATCATGGCGCGCCGCTCCCGGCCCGGCTCGCCGTGGATGCCGATGCCCAGTTCCAGCTCGCCGGCGGGCAGGTCGAAGGTAGGACTGCCCTTGGCCGGGGTCGTGACGGCACTGAGCGCGACGCCGAAGCTGCGCGCGTTCTCGTTGACCTGCCGGGCGACCGCCTCGACCTGCTCCAGCGGCCGGCCCTCGTCGGCGGCCGCGCCCGCGATCTTCTCCACGAACAGCGTCGCACCCGTGCCGCGCCGCCCGGCCGTGTAGAGGCTGTCGGTCACCGCGACGTCGTCGTTGACCAGCACCTTCGCGACCTGGATGCCCTCGTCCTCGGCGAGCTCGGCGGCCATGTCGAAGTTCAGCACGTCACCCGTGTAGTTCTTCACGATGAACAGCACGCCCGCCCCGCTGTCCACGGCCGCGGCGGCACGCACCATCTGGTCGGGCACGGGAGAGGTGAACACCTCACCGGGACAGGCCGCCGACAGCATCCCCGGCCCGACGAACCCCCCGTGCAACGGCTCGTGCCCTGACCCGCCCCCGGACACCAGCCCCACCTTCCCCGCCACCGGTGCGTCCCGCCGCACGATCACCCGGTTCTCCACGTCCACGGTCAGTTCGGGATGCGCGGCGGCCATCCCCCGCAGCGCGTCGGCGACCACGGTCTCCGGGACGTTGATCAGCATCTTCATGGGGGTCTCCTCATGAGCTTAGCAGGTGGCCTTTGACCTGTGTTTTCGCTGGTCAGAGTGGTTCGAGTAGTTCTCGATCTTGGCGGTCCGTAGCGGTCGGGAGCGGATGGTGGCGGTACTGATGCTGACTTAATGCTGACTTTGATGACGCTACGTCAGATTCTGCGACGGATCGACGGCGTGCTGATCGGAGTCCTACAGAGGCAGTATCGACCTTGCGGCTGCGAAGGTCACGTGGGCGGCACCCCGAGCGGGCCGAAGATCACGACCGGCTCTGGACGGCAAGATCAGGAGACCTGTGGCTTCGACATGGGCCTGGGACGGAGTCGACCGGGTGGTGCCCACGTCCCGAAGAGGGTTGGGCCGGCGCCTCTGCCGGCCTTCTGTGGGAGGGGTCTGCCCGGCCGGCCCGTAGCGGGCACGGTGAGTTACTACCCAGGGGCCGTTGCGTGATCGCGTTTCGTCCGGAGTGCCGTGCTGGCCCGTCCTTGGAGGGGACGTCCCGGTTCGGACGGGAGCGGACGCAGTGCA
>NZ_JBIVKQ010000028.1:0-110184 GCF_044750845.1 Streptomyces sp. NPDC088766
GCTCACGGCACCTACCTCCGTGAGCGCGGCGCCCACTACATCGCCCAGGTCAAGGCCAACCATCCCGGCCTCTTCGACCGCGTCCGCCGACTGCCCTGGCGCGAGATCACGCTCGACCACCACGACCGCACGCGGGCCCACCACCGCCTGGAGATCCGGCGGCTGAAGACCGCCGCCTTCGCACACCTCCACTACCCCGATGCTCGCCAGGCTGTTCAAGTCGTCCGCTGGAGGAAGGACTTCACCAGCGGCAAGCTCACCATCGAGCGTGTCTACCTAATCACCAGCCTGCCGCCCGGCGCGGCCACCGGCGCCCAGCTCGCCGACTGGATCAGAGGGCACTGGAAGATCGAAAACCTTCTGCACCACGTCCGCGACCGCACGTTCCGCGAGGACGACTCCAAGATCCATGCCGGCCGTCTCCCGCGCATCATGGCCAGCCTGCGCAACCTCGCCATCGGCGTCCACCGTCAAGACGGCCACACCAACATCGCCGCCGCCCTACGCCACACCGCCCGCGACTGGCGAAGGCCCCTGACCGCCCTGGGCATCACCGGATGAACCCGGACAGACCTCGATCATGCAAAGGACCCTGGGACCTGCAGATCACCAAGGAGACCTTCATCCCTGAAGAGAGCCTGGGGCTTCAGCGGAAGAGGCATCGCTACACCAGCTACGCGCAGCAGCAGCCCGGGCACGTACCCCACCCGCCGGTTGTCGGCGAGCGGCTGGAGCGACCGCTGGACGACGACGAACTGATCGAGTCGATGAGCAGGCACCAATGACCGTTGTGATTTCGGACGAGCCGCTCATGTCTCAGCTGTTCGGCCCCGTCGGGCAGCTTGCGGACCGGATCCGCCTGCATGTCCCGCACGCCCGGGACGGTAGGCGATGGGACCTCACCCCGCACCCGGACAAGGCAATCAGCCAGCGAGCCACCCTGCTCGCCGCTCTGGCCGACGGCACCTCCCGGATCCACGGTCTCGCCGACTGTCGGGACGTACGCGCCAATCTGCGCGCGCTGACCTCGCTGGGTGTCGGGATCAGGGCCACCGGTCCCGCCACGGCGGAGATCACCGGCCGGACTCTGGATGGACTGCGGGGCTCGGGTCTGGTCCTGGACGCCGGGAACAGCGCGACCACCTCGCGGCTGCTGCTGGCAATCCTGGCGGGCAGTGGAGCAGACTGCACGGTCACCGGCAACGAACTGTTGCGTATGCGCCCCATGGCAGAGGTTGTCCAGCCGCTGCGGGAGCTCGGCGCCGACCTCACAGAACTGGGGGAACCGGGACGGCTACCGGTCCGGGTGCGGGGCAGTCGGCTGAGCGGGGGCACGGTCAACGTTGCGGTGGACTCCGCCCAACCGGTGTCGGCCTTGCTTTTCGCTGGCTCACAGGCATCCGGGCCGGTGCGCATCACCCGCCGTACTCCTGCAAGAGACCACACTGAGCGCCTCCTGCGCTGGACCGGCGTGCCGGTGACGGAAAGCGATACCGAACTGCTTGTCACCCCGGGCCGGCCACGCGCGTTCGAGTTCGCCGTACCCGGAGACCCGTCGGGTGCCGCTCTGCTCATCGCAATGCACCTGGCCTCGCCGCAGGCGGGCCAGGAGCTGACGCTGCGCCGGGTCGGCGTGAATCCACGCCGGACGGGATTCCTGCGTATCCTGCGCACCATGGGCGTCCGGGTCCATGAACTGCCGGTGGCCGACGAGGGCCCGGAGCCGGTGGCCGACCTCGTCGTCAGCCTGCCGGCGGACCTCACCGGTACGGAGGTCGCCGGACCGCTGCTGGTGCAGAGCGCCATCGACGAACTACCCCTGGTTGCCGCGCTCGCCACGGCAGCCACAGGCCCCACGGTCATCCGCGACGCGAGCGAGATGCGGGACAAGGACACCGACCGGATCGCCACGACGGTCCGACTGCTGCACGACTTCGGGGCGCGGGCCGAGGCCACGGCCGACGGACTGGTCGTCGAGCCCCACCGGCCGTCGGTGCCGCGCCACATCAGCCTTCCTTCTGATCACCGGGTGGTCTTCGCAGCCTTCGTCCTGGCCCTGCTCTCGGGTGGAGCCACGGAACTGCAGGGGGTCTCCTCCGCGGCCACATCGCATCCCGGCGCCCTCGATGATCTCGCCCGCTACGTCTCCGTGGATGTGTTGTGACTGTGCAGGCTGCCGAAAACGATCGCGGCCGGTACTCGGTGGTCAGCGGAGGCTCCGGATTCCTGGGCTCGGCAGTGACGGAACGGCTGCTGGCCGAAGGCCACCATGTAGTCGTCCTCGACCGCACGCCTCCCCGGCATCCTGAGGCCGTCCTGATCGAGGTCGATCTGGCTGACGAGAGTGCGCTGGAGAAGGCCCTCGGCCGGCTGCTGGCGGAGCGCGGAGCCCCTGCCGGCCTGGTGATGTGTCACGGCTGGTCGCCCAAGGCAGAGGACGGCTCCACGATTCCGGAGAACGAGGTTCCGGCCGAACTGTTCCGACAGGTCCTGGACACTAATCTGACGAGCTGCTTCCTGTTGCTGCGAACGCTGGTCCCGGCCATGGCTGCCACCGGCTCCGGACGGGTGGTGGCAGTCGGCTCAGCCGCCGCGCACACCGGCAGAACGACGGCCGGATCGGCGTACGCGGCAGCGAAGGCGGGCGTCGCCGCTCTGGTGCGCACGTTCGGTGTGCGCTATGCACACCAGGGCGTCCTGATCAACGACGTGTCACCAGGGAAGATCGCCAACCCGGACTGGCCGGACTCGCCGCAGGCCATCGCCCACTACCGGCAGGAAATACCGGTCGGCCGACTGGCCGAGGCGGCGGAGGTGGCCGATGCGATCTCCTTCCTGCTCTCCCCACTCAACAGCTACATCACGGGTCAGACCGTGATCGTCGACGGAGGACGACTGTCGTGACGACGACTTCAGTAGACCCCACCCGGCTCGAGGACCTGTCCTGGACAGAGTTCGCCGACCGGGCACCCGGCGTTCCCTACTGGCTGCTGGTCACCGGTAGCACCGAGCAGCACGGACCGCACCTCCCGCTCGCCGCGGACACCCTGGTGGTGGAACGGCTCGCGGAGCTCTCGTCCGCCGAACACGGCGCCGTGATCCTGGGCAGCGTGCGCACAGGTGTGCTACACGCCTTCCAGGACTGGCCCGGCAGCCAACGCGTCCCCGCCTCGGTACTGACCGGACAAGTAGAGGCCATGGCCCAGACGGTGGTGCCCTACAGCAACCGGCTGTTGATCCTCAACGGGCACGACGAGAATCACGAACCCCTGCTGGTCGCCGCCCGGTCGCTGGTGGAACAGCACGACACCGATGTGGTCGTCGTCGAGTGGGCGCAGCTGGTCAGTGACGTCATCCGCGAAGTGTCGGACTCCACCAGCGAGTCGCACGGCGGGGAGGGCCTCACCTCAGTATTCCTGCACTGGTATCCGGAGCGTGTGCGTACCGACCGGGTAGCCGCAGGCACCTTGCCGAGCGGCGACCTGACCCGCGATGACCTTCATGTCAGCAAGCGCGCCCACCACGTGGTGCGTTTCCGCCCTGAGGACGTGCCGTCCGGGGTCCTCGGAGATCCACGCGCCGCCACCGCAGAGAAGGGCAAAGCCATCACCGAGGCCCTCGTCGCCCGGGTGGACGCATTGGTCAAGGAGCGCGGATGGCTCTGATCACCGAACCCGCAGATACGGCGCCCACCGCGCCAGAACCCGCCACAGGACGAGCCCTGGACACGTTGATACACCGGGAAAGTCCCTCTATGGCACACACGATCCGCTCCGACATAGGCATCGCCTTGACACGCGCTCAAGGCTGCACCGTATGGGGCGAGGACGGGCGGCAGTACCTCGACCTCACCGCAGGATCGGGCGTCCTCGCGCTGGGACACGGGCACCCTTCGGTCCTGTCGGCGATGCAGGAGCAGCTGGCCTCCTTCGCGCACGGCGGCTGGCAGTACGGCTGCCCGGCGCGCGCCGACCTGGCGGAGCGGCTCGCCCCGTTGCTGCCCTGGGACGATCCGGTCCTGCTGTGGTGCACCACCGGGTCCGAGGCCGTGGAAGCTGCCCTGAAGGTGGCGCGCGCCGCGACCGGCCGACGTCAGGTCCTTGGTTTCCTCGGGGGCTACCACGGCAAGACCGCAGGTGCGCTGGCCGTGACCGGCAACGCGGCCTTCCGTTCGATGGTCACAGAGATCCCCGTGGCCGGACTGTCCCTGCCGTACTCCGCTGCGCCTGGTTACGTACCGCCTGGAGCGGTCCCGGAGCCGGGCCACGACTTCGGCCAACGCATCCTGGAGCACCAGGATTTCGGCGCGGGCGACGTGGCAGGCCTGATCGTGGAGACGGTCCAGGGCGCCGGCGGTATGCAGGCCGCCGCTCCGGGGCTGCTCTCCGAGGTACGCGAATTCACCGCACGGCACGGCATGCTGCTGATCGTCGACGAGATCTTCACTGGATTCGGCCGCACCGGGGCGATGTTCGGCTTCCAGCACGAGGACGTGGTGCCGGATCTCCTCGTGCTGGGCAAGGCGTTGGGCGGTGGATTGCCGGTCTCGCTGGTCGCCGGGCCCCGGGACCTGCTCGAGGCCGTCCCGCCGTTGCGCCAGACCAGCACGTTCTCCGCGAATCCTGTCGCCTGCGCCGCAGGCTCGGTGGTCGTTGACACGCTGCTCGGCGAGCAACTGCCGCAGCGCGCCGCCGTGCTGGGCGACGTTCTGGTCGGGGCTGTGGGCGGCCTCGATGTTCAGGAGGTGCGTTTGGACACGATCGGGCGTGGTCTGATGACCGGGGTCCGGGTCGCGGCGGCGCCGGGAGGTGACCGGGGCTCCTTCACTCAGTCCGTGGTCCGCCGGATGCGCGAGCTCGGTGTGCTCGCCCTGCGGGGCGGTGCGGACGGCTCGGTCATCAAGTGGACCCCGCCCCTGACAATCTCGGAGGACGAGCTGCTGCACTCCGTCTCCGTTCTGGCCGAGGCCCTGACAGCGGAGGCGGACGCCGTAAGGAGCAACGGATGATCCATGGGACGGACCGGTCGGCCGGACTGCTGAATGGTGAAACGTGGTGGGGCCGGGTCTTCACACGTGGAACGGCAGGCGGCAACCACACCGTGGTGGTCCCGCCTGGGCTGCCCGTCGCCGACCTGGCAGCCTCGGCCGAGGTGCTGGGCGTACCGGACACGGCGTTCATCACCTCGATCGACTCCGGCAGTGTGGTACTGCGCACCTTCTCGCCGGCCGAGGAGCTCGAGCAGTGTCTGCAGACCTCGTTGGCCGTGCTGACCGCCCTGGACGTCCCGGACCATACCCCCTGGTACGTACGGCACGAGCGCAGCGAGCAGTTGGTGGTCCACCGAGAGGGCCCCATCAGCTGGGCCCGTCAGGAGGACACCGAGCCCCCCGAGCTGGAGGAGACCGACTGGCCGCACTTCGTCCACGCGGAACCGGCGTTCGCAGCAAGGCCAGTGATTATCCGTCAGTCCCGCAGTCGAATCCAGCTGCGCTGCGCGGACGTCGGCCAGCTCGCGGCCATCCGGATCGACGCGGAAGACGTCCTGGAACTGTGCGCCAGGACACGGACCAACGGCCTGGTGCTGTCGGCGTCCGACGGCGCCGATGAGTGGCGCGTACGGGTCTTCACCACGTCCCTGTCGGGCACGGAGGACAGCGCGACCGGAGGGGCGGTGCTGGGGGTCGGGGCTCTGGCGGCGCTGGACGGCATCCGCGGCGACATCCGCGTCTGCCAGGGGTCCCAGGACCCGACCCGGCAAGGCCATCTGCTTCTGCGCATCGTGGACGACGGCACTGTGCTGCTGGGTGGCGAGGTCACGTCCCTGCTCTCTGGAAGGCTGATGCATCCATGACCCCTGCCGCACTGTTCACCACACGGGTCCACCACAGCGTGGACGATCTTCCGCTGGGTGCGCTCGAACCGCTCCTCGCCTCGGGAACGCTGTACGACTCGCCCGCGTGGTTGCGCTACTGCGAGGCATCCTCGGGCGGCCTGCTGCGGCACATCACTCTGGAGGACGAGCGAGGCCGAACGGTGGGCCTGGCCTCCCTGCGCGTCGTACGCGACGACCAGGTGATGTCGCTCTACAACCTCCAGGCGCTCCTCGACAGCCCGGCAGCGGACGCCGAGCCGGCCGGGGAGGCGCGGACGGAATCCGGCACAGTGTCCGACTCCGCCCCTCTGTTCCCCAGCGCCGTCGCAGCGGTGTCCGGGGGCCATTGCGTGCTGCTGACCGACCCCGAGGCCGATGCGGCGCTGCGCTCGGCCCAGCGCGGCGCGTTGGCCCGTGCGGCCGTGGAGGTGGCCGAGGCGGAGGGCTGCGTCGCGACGGGGTTCCTCTACCTCGCCGAAGATGCCGCCCAGGACATTGCCGACGCGCTGGGCACCGACGCCCCCTTCCTCGTAGCCGCGCAGACCGAACTGGTCGGCGGCTGGCCCGATTTCGAGCACTACCTCGCCACGCTGAGCACGTCGCGGCGCGGCATGGTCCGGCGAGAGCGCAGACAGTTCGCCAAGGGAGGAATCACCACACGTGTCCTGTACGGCACCCAGGAGCTGGACGAGGCCACGGCACAACTGCAACTGAGGCTGCGGGAACGCTACGGGGTCGCCGGGACGGTCGAGTCCATCCTGCGCGACTACGCCCAGTTGCGTGCCACCGTGGAAGGCCAGGTGCGCGTCTTCGTGTGTGAACAGGACGGGCAGCCCATTGGCATGAGCCTTGGTCTGGTCGACGGGGAACGGCTATACATGCGCCTCGCGGGCTTCGACTACTCCGCGACCGACACCAGGTTCACGTATTTCAACGCCGTGTACTACGAGCCGATCCTGTGGGGCATCGAGCACGGGATCAAGCGCTATTTCTTCAGCACCGGCACCTACGACGCCAAAATCGCCCGCGGCTGTACACCCGTCCCGCTCTACGGAGTCGTCCACTGGCCCGCCCCGCTGCGCGAGCGAGCTGCACTCCGCCTCGCGGCCCGAGAGGCTTCCCTGCGCTCGGAACTCGGATTGCCGGAATCGCCCTCAGCGGGCGGTCGGGACCGCAAGGAAGGAGCGGCTCGATGACCAAACCTCCCCTCGTGATCGCCGACGCACCGGGCGGACCTCACCCCTCTCTGTACCTGCCCTCGCTGCTCGACGAGTTCGCCGTCCAGGTGGTCTGGCTCGACGTCGAACCGGCGGCGGCTCGCGAACGGCGGGCCGTCGTGCTGCGGGCAGTCGAGGACGCAGGCGGCAGGCTTGTTGCGGTGGACACACCGCAGGATGTTCCCCAGGCACTGACGGACCTGGTGAACGCCAGTGGCGCAGCCGGCGTGCTCGCCTTCAGCGAGCGCGTGGTGCACCTGGCCCAGCGCGTCGCCCACAGTGCCGGTCTCCCAGCCAACCCGCCGGACGTCCTCGATGCCCTGCAGGACAAGCGACGGCAGCGCGCCCGGCTGCGGTACGGCGGGCTGCCCACACCGGCAGTCTTCGAACTGCATTCCGAGCAAGACGTGGCGGACGCCGTGTCCTCCTGCACCTTTCCCGCCGTACTGAAACCGTCGGTCGGCATGGGAAGCTCGGCCACGTTCCGCATTCCGCGCGCGACAGTGCTGGCGGACGTCTGGCTGCAGGCCCGTGACCTCGCGCTCGCTGACTCTCGGATCGCGCACCACCGGCCGGTCATGCTGCTGGAGGAGGAACTAGTCGGCGATCCTGAGCAGGCGAACGGGAATCTGGGGGACTACCTGTCCGTAGAGGCGCTGGTGGTGGACGGCGAAGTCCATGTCCTGGCGGTCTCCGACAAACTGCCGCTCTCTCCTCCGTACCGCGAGAACGGCCACATCCTCCCGGCCGTCCGCCCCGAGGCGGACCAAGCCGACGCGATCGCGCACGTGCGCGCGGCGCACGAAGCCCTGGGCGTGCGGTTCGGCGCGACACACACCGAGGTGAAGCTCACCGCCGACGGTCCACGCATCATCGAGGTGAACGGCCGGGTCGGCGGCAGCGTCCCCGAACAGCTGCTGCTGGTCGCCGACTACGACTTGCCACTCAACCTGGCCCGGCTCTCCGTAGGCCGTACCCCGCGGACCGAGGTCACGTGCCGGCGCTGGTCGGCGTACCTGACGCCCCAGCCCCCCGACGGCCGCCACGTCATCGATGTGGCTCCGGACGCCAAGACGCTCCAGGCCGTGCCTGGGATGCACAGCGTCTATCACGTCGCCGCCCGCAACTCGGTGGTGGATTCCGCCGACGGCACGGCGAGCAATCTCGTCCGCGTGGTGGCCGTGGCCGACACCTCGGAGGAGATCTTCGCTCTCGCGGGACGACTGGCCGCTCCGGAAATGTTCAAGCTCCGCCCGGAAACCGCAGGAGGACACACTCCATGACCGTCACTACAACAGGTTCGGACCACGAGGCCGCGGCTCCCTCACGAGTGAGGGTCTTCATTGGAGAGCCCTCCTCGATCGATCCCTGCAACGGATTCGAACACGACGGCGCCCTCCTGCTCAGATTTCTCGCTGATCCCCTGCTGGACTACGACCCCGGCACGGGCGAACCGCGACCGGCGGCGGCCGAGCGCTGGGAGGTCTCGGCGGACGGTACCCAGGTCGACTTCCGCCTGCGCCCCGGCGTCCGCTTCCACCACGGCCGTGAGGTGACCGCAGCGGACTACGTGTACTCGCTGTCCCGGGTGGTACGGCCCGAGACCGGTTCGAAGCTCGCTTACCACCTGGCTTGCGTCCAGGGCTACGAGGAGGTGCGCTCGGGCCAGGCCCGTGTCCTGGACGGAGTGACCGCGATGTCCCCGCACCACCTCAGGATCCGGCTCGTGCGTCCCTTCCACGAGATCCCGACGGTCTTCGGCCACCGGGTGACTGCCGCGGTCCCCGCAGAACTCGCCGAGGGCGACCCCGAAGCCTTCCGGATCCACCCGGTCAGCACCGGCCCGTATCGCATCGCCGACCCGTGGGTCCCTGGAAACGGCCTGGCCCTGGAGCGGTTCGACGGCTACCACGCGCACAACGCGGCCTTCCCCGACGGCGGCGGCGGACACCTCGACCGGCTCGAGTTCCGCATCTACGAGGAACTGGAGGACGCTTACCAGGACTGGCACCGCGGCGACCTCGACGTGGTCAAGGTCCCGCCTGCCCGGATTCCCGATGCCCTGCCCCTGGAAGAGCGCTTCCGCCGGACGCCCTGCGCGCTCATGCAATACCTCGGCTTCCCAGTGGACATAGAGCCATTTGACAACCCCGTGGTACGTCGTGCCGTTGCAATGGCCGTCGACCGGCAGGCCGTCATCGACTCCGCGTTCAGCGGTACCCGGCCGATCGCCCAGCGCATCCTGCCGCCCGCGCTGCGCGGTGACGACGACGCGGACCTCACGGGCGTCCGCTACGACCCCGTCTCCGCGCGCGCACTGCTCGACGAGCACGGCATCGCTCCCGTCACGACCGACTTCACGTACAACGCGGGTCTCGGCCACGACAGTTGGGTGGCCGCTGTCGTGAATCAACTCAACTCGGCTCTGGGCTGGAGCGTGACTCCGCGCCCGATGGCCTGGCCCGAGTTTCTGGCCTGGCTGGGTCATGCGGACACGTTGTTCCGCATGACTTGGGCGATCGACTATCCGTCCGTCGACAACTTCCTGTACCCGCTCTTCCACTCGGCATCGATCGGCGACGACAACTTTACTCGCTACCACAACGCAGGCGTGGACGGTCTCATCGACAAGGCCCGTGCCACCGCCGACGCTGCAGAGCGCCACGCCCTCTACCGTGAGGCCGAGACCAGAATCTGCGACGACCTTCCTTTGCTACCTCTCTGGTTCGGCGTTCAGTACCACTTGGTGAATCTTGAACGCTTCCGGATTGATGGACCAGTGGTGGACATGTTTGGGGAACCCGTACTGCGCCTGTTCCGGCCCCAGCCCTGACTTTCGGTGCTGGCATGGATACGCCTGATGGCCGAAAGGATTTGAAATGCCCGAATCAATCAATGCGGCCAATACGTCGGACGACATGACGGATACGGTGGATGCTTATATTGGCCTCGACCGCCAGGATTATTCTGTCCAGAAACGCCCGGCCGAGCGGGCGGACGATCTCTTCTTCAAGGTTCGGTTCGGTATGTGGTCTGAGCTGCGCACAGGTTCAGTTCTGAGTTGACCCGAGCAACGTAGAGCCCCTGGACTGCTTGCTTGTAGGCCCGCAATTGGAATGTCCGGTTCCGTGTCGGTGACCTGTGGCTTCGTAGTTTGTCTCAGTAGGGTCGGGGGCTGGAAACGGAGCGGAAGCCACCGCGCCAGTCCCCGACCCTACTCAGAGCGTGTCTCACGTGGTGAGCTTTGCGAGTTTCTTGTAGCAGGTCAGGGCCGCTGCGAGCCCGAGGAAAGCCAGGAAGTGGCTGCCCTTTCGCTCGTACCGGACGGTCAGGCGGCGGTAGCCGAAAAGCCAGGAGATCGACCGCTCGATCTTCCAGCGGTGCCGGCCGAGACGCTCGCTGGACTCGATGCCGGGTCGGGCGATGCGCGGGACAATGCCCCGCTCGCGCAGCCACTTCAGCCTCTCGGCGGAGTGGTACGCCTTGTCCGCGCGGAGCCTGCCAGGCCGGCGTCTGCGGGGGCCGCGCCGGGAGCGGATGGCGGGTATGCCCAGCACTAGCGGCAGGAGCGCCTGGCTGTCATGAACGTTCGCCCCCGAGACGCCAAGGGCAAGAGGGAGGCCCTGGGCGCCGGACAGGACATGGAGCTTGCTGCCCTTCTTGTCCCGGTCGACGAGCTTGCTGCCCTTCTTGTCCCGGTCGACGAGCTTGCTGCCCTTCTTGTCCCGGTCGACCGGATTGCGCCCGGTCAGCGATCCCCCTTTTTCGCACGGACGGAGGCCGCGTCCACGATCGCCGAGGTCCAGTCCACCTCGCCGCGGGCACCGAGTTCGTCCAGAACGGCCTGGTGCAGCCGCCGCCACAGCCCGTCCTTGGTCCATGCGGAGAACCGGCGATGGGCGGTGGCCGGCGAGACACCGAATGTCTCCGGCAGGTGCCGCCAGGCACAGCCGCTGGTCAGCACGTACACCACGGCCGTGAACACCGCTCGCTCATCCACAGGGGCCGTGCCTCCGCCCTGCGGGCGGGAAGTGAACGAAGGCAGCAACGGTGCGACGAGTGACCAGAGTTCGTCAGGAACCAACCGCTGCGACAAACCAACACCCATGGCACGGCATCATGCCGCATCAACCTCACACCACGTGAGACATCCTCTAAAAGAGTGCATTCTCGTGCCGCTCGGGTCGCTTTCGTGGTACCTCATTGTTCCACCATCCGTAAAATAGGACTCCTGTGAGGACAAGTGCCCCCAAGACGGCCCCGGTTACGTGTCCGACAGGTGGCGACGAGACCGCCACTCCCACATGCGCGAGAAGCCAGGGCTTCGGGAGCCTGGGCTCGGCTTCGACGCTGGTACCAGCGATCTGACTGGGCGCGTCATACCGCCGTTCTCGCTGCGGTGGTCGCAGCCGCGAGCCTGGCCATCACAGCGTGGGGGACGTACAAGGCGGCTCAAGTGGCTGACGACCAGCTCGCGCAGTCCAAGGAGGACGGCGAGAAGGAGCAGCGAGCCGCAGCCTCACGCGTAACGTGGTGGGGAGACGGCGGTGAGAGCATCACCGTGGCCAATCGGACTCTGGACCCGGTTTTGGTGACCATGTTCTTGCAGACCCGTGAGATGAAGGAACAGAAATCCAGCTGGGCCAACTACATCTATTTTGGGGTGGTGCCGCCCTGCACTTCCATATCGGTGCCGGAAGCTGCTGTCAAAGATGAGGCCACCCGCCGCAACCCTGGGGAAGACTGGCTTCTGAGAGGAGTCCACTTCGTCTTGTCGGATGGCACCTTCTGGGTCCGCCACGCCAGCAATCGCGCACTGGCCGCGACCGAAGTACCGCTACCTACAGGGCTGGCCAATCCGAAACAGCCGGGCGGGTTAATTGCGGATCCCGATGCGACGACGATTCGAATGGAGCAGTGCAGGAGCTGACCATGATCAAAGGCTGTCCAGCAACGATCGGTTTGCGTTTTCGGCCGCATGGCGTGTGCGGGATGTGGTCACGCTCGGGGGCGCTCTGTATCGGGCTCACGGCCTGTCAGGCGGCTGTCCCGCCCGCGTTGCGGATGGTGACGTAGTCCGCGTCGTCGATGCCCTCGTGAAGGACGGCTTTGATCGAGGGCGCGATACTGGCCATGTCGACGCGGGCTTGTTCCCCCTCTGGGGAACTCGACGCCGTGTCAGTGCATGCGGGCGTCGGTGTCGAAGAGAGCCAGTTCGTGGCTGTGGAGGAGGTGCTGGACGATGAAGCTGCGTCCAGCGACCTTCCACAGGCCCCGGCCGCGGTTGAGGTGGGCGATGGCGTCCATCTCGACGGAGGTCAGGCCGAGGAGGGTGGCGGCGGCGTGGAGCTGGTCGGTTTCCTGGCGGTAGATGATCCGGGTGGAGCAGTCGGCGAGGAGGCCCTCGGCGAGGGCGCGTCCCTGTGATCCGGCGTCGCCGGCGGTGAGAAGGTCGGAGAGCCGGTGGATCACCATCAGGTTCGCGATGCCCAGGCCGCGGGAGAGCTTCCACTGGGCCTGCATGCGCTGGAGCAGGCCGACGTGGCGCATCAGGCGCCAGGCTTCGTCGTAGACGATCCAGCGCCGGCCGCCGTCGGGGTCGGAGAGGGCGCTCTCCATCCAGGCGGAGGCGCAGGTCATCGCCAGGACCAGCGCGGTGTCGTCGCCGGAGCCGCCGAGGCGGGAGAGGTCGATGGTGAGCATCGGCGCTGTCGGGTCGAAGTCCACGGTGGAGGGCGCGTCGAACATGCCCGCCAGGTCGCCGAAGACGAGGCGGCGCATGGCGTGGGCGAGGTCGCGGGCGGCGTCGCCGAGCCGCCCCGACATCATCCCGGCGGCCTCATCGAGGGCGTCGGGGTCGTTGAGCGTGGCGGCGATGTCGCCGAGGAGCGGGGTGCGGCCGGTGGCGTCGGCACGGGTGACGACGGCGTCGAGGGCGACGTCGAGGGCGGTGTGCTCCATGGGCATCAGGTCTCTGCCCAGGACGGTGCGGGCCAAGGAGCCGAGCAGGAGCAGTCGCCGCTTGCGGATCTCCCCGGCCCAGTCCGCTTCGGAGACGCTCGCTGGTCGCGGGGCTGCGTCCAGGGGGTTCAGCCGTCCGGGCAGACCCGGGCCGAGGGCGACGGACCGTCCGCCGAGGGTTTGGGCCACGGGTGTCCATTCGCCCTTGGGGTCGCAGGGGACGTAGACGCGGTAGCCGAAGGCGATCGAGCGCAGCGCGAAGGACTTGGCGAGCGCGCTCTTGCCCTGGCCGATGACGCCGGCGAGCAGCAGGTTGGGGTTGGTGAAGCCCTCAACCTTGCCGTACAGGGCGAACGGGTCGAAGACGAAGCTCGCTTCGGCGTGGACGTCGCGGCCGATGTAGATGCCCTCGGCGCCGAGGCCGCCTTCGGCGAGGAAGGGGTACGCGCCGGCGGCCACCGCCGTGGTCATGCGGTGGGCGGGCAGCTTGAGTCGGTTTCCGCGGGCGGAGGCGGGGCCGGGGCGTCCGCCGGCCGGGTGGAGCGGGGCGGGCATCTCGTGCTCGGGGCTCGTGGCCTGGGCGGAGTGGGTGCCGGTTTCGGCGCGGGCCTTGGCGGTGGCTTCGGCGAGCTGGCGGCGGGCGGCCTTGCGGCTGGCGCGGTCGGTGCCGTGCGGGGTGAACAGCGGGGAGGCGGAGGCGCGGCGTGCGCGGCGGGCGGGCCGGTGGCTCATCGGGGGCCCTCGATTCTGCGGGTGGTGCTCATCGCACGCAGGTGGTGGTGTGCGTGCGGAGGTCGCTGGGGGTGGTCTTGCGGCGGACGATGTGTCCGGCGGCGAGGTGGCGCTGGCAGATCGTCAGCACCGGCGGGCCTTCGGGCAGTCGGTCGGGGCTGCAGGTGCTCTGTTCGGCGTCCGCTGCGGTGCCGGTGGGCAGCAGGTGGAAGGCGTTGTGGACGTTGCTGGTGGCCTGCCAGAGGTGGGTGTGCGCAGTGGCCAGGTGTCGGCCGGCGGCCGGGTGGGGCGGGCGGGTGTTCTTGGCGAGGCGGTCCAGAAGGTGGAGCAGGGCGGTGAGGTGGCCGTGGAGTGCGTCCAGGTGCTGCCGGTCGGCCGGCCGAGGCGGTAGGGCGTCCGGCGGGCGGAGGGCGCGGGTGTGGTGTCGGACTCCGGCGCTGGCTGCGCGCAGGTAGGGGTGCGCGTCCTCCGGGGATGCGGGGGAGGTCAAAGGTGGTGGTCCTTCCTGCCGGGCGGCAGGGGCGGCGACGGGTGCTCGTGTCGCGGATGAGCGAAGGGCTGTGGGCAGGGACGCTGGCCGGTGAACAGGGGGCGGGTTCACAGGGCGGTGCGGGCGAGGGGCAGTGCGCTTAGGGTGAAGGCGTCGGGTTGCTGGTAGTTGAGCCGTCGCAGGTCGACGCCGGAGGTGACGGCGTGGGTTTCGATCTGTGCGCAGGCGGCGTCCAGGAGGCCGTCGGTGTCGGCGGTGACGGTGACCAGGCCGGTCAGGGCCACGTCTGCGTGCCCGGCGATGAGCTGGCGCTCACGCTGCTTGACGTCGGCGTACTCGACGGAGTCTTCCTCGCTGTCGACCTGGCCGCGGCGGGAGCGTTCGTTGGCGTCGGCGATGATCGCGGCCTTCCGCCGCTGGACGTCGCGCAGCGCGGACTCCAGGGCCTGCGGAACGTAGATCAGGGAGAGGCTGCGGCGCACGCCGGCGGTGAACATGATCCCGTGCAGGAATCCGGCGCCCATCTCGGTGCGGGGCCAGTTCTCCACCCAGTACGTGGCGTGGCGGGCGCTGTCGGTGGCCAGGCGGTCGTACTCCTCGACCTGGACGACGGGCCCGGCGGCGGCCGGGTCGGCCTCGGCGCGGCCGGTCTCGGACCACTGCTGGAGGGCGGCGAGGGCGGCCGGGTCGTAGGCGGTGCGGATGACGGCGGCGATCTCCCTCGCGGTCAGCCACCCGGTGACGTGGAGGCCGGCGTTGCGGGCGGCCTGGGCGATGGAGGCGGTGGTCTGCTCCATGACGGTGAACGCCCCCGGCAGCCCGCCGCCGGCCTGGCTGATCAGGCGCCGGGCGGCCTTGAGGTCCAGGGAGATGGCGAGGTAGGTCTCGTGCGGTGCGGCGGCGGGTCCGGCGGAGGCGACCAGCTCGGAGTAGATCTGCCCGGCGACCGGGGTCTGGGGCTGGCCGTGGTGGGTCCAGTGGCGGGTGAGGGTGTCGCCGCTGTCGGGGACGGTGCGTTCCAGGACCTGCACGGTGGCGATGTGCCCGGTGCGGGCGATGCCCGCCAGCGCGCGGCCCCAGCTTGAGACGTTGTGGTTCTGCGTGGCGGGGTCCAGGAGGGCGAAGGCGCGGGAGCTGACGCGGGCGATGGCGGTCAGGGTCTGCTGGTGCGGGTCGTGGACGGCCGCGGCGCCGTTGGCGGAGTCGCCGGGGGTGACCACCTTCAGGGAGGCGGTGGTGCCGGGCAGGTGCAGGATGCCGTCCTGCCGGGGCCGGGTGACGGGCCGGGCGAGCCAGAGGGTCTGACCGGTGCGGCGGCGGTGCGCGTAGCGGGTGACGATCGGCGCCCAGTCGATCAGGGATCGTCCGTGCCGACGGATGGCGACGAGCGCGCCGGACGCCGCCCACAGAGGGGCCAGGGCGGCGGCGCCGAGCAGCCCGGTGGAGATCACGGTCAGCAGCAGCACAGCCAGCGTGGCGGACACGAGCAGAAGTTGGGGCAGGGAGAGGCCGAGGAGGATGCCGCGGCGGGAACGGTGCGGGAACTTCACCGTGACCGGGGCGACGGACAGATCAGTCATGAAGTGGGTCCTGGAGGCGCGGGTGGAATCCGGGGGCGGGAGGTGCGGGGCACGTCCCGCCCCCGGTGTTCGGGCAGGGGGTCAGAGGCCGGCCGGAGGCGGCGGTGTGCTCGACCCGCTGGACGGGGCGTTCTGCGATCCGGAGGACGGGGGCGCGCCCTGGGGCGGCGGGGTGGTGGTCGGCGGCGTGGACTGCCACCCACATCCCTGTCCGGAGGCGGCGTTCGTCTCGGCTCCACCCGGCCCGGGGCTGCCGCCCACCTGGCCGCTGGTGTCGTCGGACACGCTGGTCGGCGCGGGCTGGATGGCCTTCTCCAGTCCGGACTTGAGGGCGTTGCCACCGAGTGAGGCGCCTGTTCCGCCGCCCTGCGGGCCTTCCTTGCCTGCGTCGTCTCCGCCGGTCGGATTGGCCGCGATGTCGCCGGGGAAGCCTCCGCCGACATCGGGACCCTGCGGTGCGGCGCCCGCTCCGGCGGCTGCGCCACCGGTACCTGCGGTGGCTGCGGCTGCGGCGGCCTTGCGGGCGGCCTTCTCGGCGTGGGCCTTGGCGATCTGGGCTCCGGCGCCGCCGGCACGGTGGATGGACTCGCCATCGGTGCCGTCCGCCGCCCAGTGCACGAACTTGAACACGGCGTACGGGCACAGCAGCACCAGGACCATGATCACGATGCCGGACATGACGTCGGCCAGGGCGGCGATGCCGTCCTTGGCCTCGGTCTTGCCCATGGCGGCGATACCGAGGACGAAGATCACGGTCATCAGGAGCTTGGAGACGACGAGGGTGGCGGTGGCTTCGATCCAGCCCTTGCGCCAGCGCCGGGCGGCCTCCCAGCCGCCGCCGGCGGAGGCGAAGACGGCGAGGGTGACCATGACGAGGATGCCGACCTTGCGGACCATCATCACGCACCAGTAGAGGAATGCGCCGATGGCGGCGCCGAGTCCGGCGACGACGGGCACGAGCCAGCCCAGGCCGGAGAGCGCGCCGATCTGGTTGACCTTGACGATGCGGCGCACCGCCGTCTCGATGTTCAGGTTGGCGGCCTTGAACAGTCCGTCGCTGATGGCGTCGACGACTTCGATGGCGACGGTGGTCAGGGAGATGGCGCAGAAGGCGAACAGGACGCCTGACATGGTGCCGGTGAAGGCTAGGGTGAGGGCTTGGCCGTCGCGTCGGATGGCGGCCCGGACCAGCTGTGCGGAGAAGGTGGCGACCAGCAGGACCAGGCCCAGGGGCAGCAGCATCTCGTAGTTGTCGACGAACCACGAGGCGTTCAGGTCGACCTTGGTGGTGGTGTTGACCGCCTCGGCGGCGAGATCGGCTGCTGCGGCGGCCAGTTCGCCGGCGGACTTCGCCATCCAGTCGCCGATGGCCTTGCCGGGGTCGGTGGCGAAGTCGACCGCGTCGCCGACGGCGCACAGCTTGTCCGCCAGGGGGAAGTCGCAGAAACCCACGGGGTTGCTCCTCCTTTCGTGTGGTTAGGCGCGGGTCACTGCGTGACGTTCGGGGCGAGGGCGGCCAGGGCGCAGTCCTGGTTCGGGCGGCACTGCACGGCGAGGGTCAGGGCCCGTTCCTCGGCGCCGCCGCCGCCCTTCTTCCAGACGATCTGCTGCTTGCCGTTGACGGTGACGACGTAGATGTACGCCTCGGTGATCGCGGACGGATCGTCGGCGAGGGCCTGCTTGAACGCGGAGGGGTAGTGGCCCTCGGTGACGTGGGCGGTGGCGTGTTGGTCCTGGTCGGCCATCCGTGACCAGAGCACCGGGTCGGGGACCTGCCCGGAGACCGAGGTCCAGTCGGCGTACGTGGTCTCGGTGGTCATCCAGGTGTGCATGCCGGCGAGCTGCTGGTCGCGGCTGGTGTCGCGGGTGTCGTAGGACCACAGCATCTGGGCTGCTGCCTTGGCGTAGGCGACCGGTTCGGAGATCTGCGGCGGCTTGGGCACCGATCCTGACCTGGAGGAGGGCTCGGGGGCTGCCTCGGTCGCAGATGGGCTGCTGGTCGGAGCGGGGGCGGTGGTCGCTGGAGCCTGGTGGTCCTCCCCGCTGCCGGTCACGACGGCGACGACGCCGGCGAGGGCCAGCAGCGCGGCGACGACCACAGCGACGACGGCGATGCGCCGGTTCGCTGACCAGCCCGCACCGTAGGAGGAGAGGGAGGGGAGTCGGTTCTTCATCACTGGATCTGCGATCCGAGGTTGGAGAAGAAGGCGACCAGGCCGTTGGCGGCGCCCAGGCCCAGGGCGGCGCCCGCGGAAACCATGGCGCCCTTCTTGCCGTTGGCCTCGGCCTGGTGACCGCCGGTGTGGTGGCCCCAGGCCCACACACCGAGGGAGACGGCCAGGGCGCCGACGACGGCCACGATGCCGAAGAGATTGATCGAGCTGACGACGGTCTTCAGCACGCTCAGGCCGGGAAGGCCGCCGCCCTTGGGCGTGATGCCGGGGTCGTAGGCGAGCTGTATGACGCGGTCGGCGAGGGGGACATGCATAGGGGTGAGGAGGCTCCTTGCGTACGCGGGCCGAGCGAGGGCCGGTGAAAGGGGAAGCGGAGGGGCGCGGAACGGGGCCGCGAGGTGGCCTCGCCCGATCGGAGCGGGCGGGCGGCGGCGTCAGAGGACGCGGCGGGCGGCGAGGATCGTCCAGTCCTTGATCGGCGTGATCCGGACCGGCTTGGTGGTGCGCGGCGCCTCGATGAGCAGACCCTCGCCCGTGTACATGCCGACGTGCTCCGGCCGTGCGGCGCTGCCGCGGCTGAAGATCAGGTCACCGGGCTGCAGCTTCGACGGCGAGACCGCCTTGCCTTCGCCGACCTGCGTGTACGTGGTGCGGGTGAGCTGGATGCCGGCGTGTGCGTATGCCTGCTGCATCAGCGAGCTGCAGTCGCAACGGGCCATGGGGTCGGGGCCGTGGGCGTTGGTGCAGGAGCCGCCCCACTGGTAGAGCGTCCCGAGCTGCTGCATCGCCCAGGCGATGGCCTTGCGGGCCTTCGGGTCGGCGTCCTTGGGGATCGAGTAGCCCTTGGGGACGCTGCCCTCGGGGATGCGGCCGAACCCGGAACCGTCCTGACCCGGCGTGCAGCCGGTCGAGGTCGAGGGCTCCTTGTCCTGGTCGGCGTCCGCGCCCTCCGCGTCACTGCCGCCCGGGAAGGTCTTGACGATGGCGGACTGCAGTGCGGTGGCCAGGTCCTCCCACTGCGCATACGCGTCCGGCAGGCCGGATCGCTGGACGGCTTGGGCGGCCTGAGTGACGGTCATCTGCTGCCACCCGTTCACCTTGAGCAGGTGCTTGTAGAACTGCTCGGAGGCGTAGGTGGGGTCGCGGATCTGCTCGGCACTGCCCCAGCCCTGGGAGGGGCGCTGCTGGAAGAGGCCGAGACTGTCGCGGTCGCCGTAGTTCAGGTTGCGCAGCCGGCTCTCCTGCATCGCCGTGGCGAGCGCGATGATCTGCCCCTTCTTCGGGACGTCGAGGGAGAGGCCGGCGGCCACGATGGTCTGGGCGTTGGGGACCTGCTCAGCGGGCAGGTCCAGGCCCTCGATGTGCACGTCCTCACCGGAGGCGCCATCCAGGAGCTTGGAGACCTGGTCGGCGATCTCGCTGGAATCCAGGTCCGTCAGGCAGTTGCTGAGGGTGCCGTTGCTTTGCACAGCTTCGGCGGAGGAGGCCAGCATCATGCCGGTGCCGGCCAGGAGGATCGGGGAGAGGAAGACGACGCCGATGCCGGCGGCGAGGGCCTTCAACCCGAGCGGACCGCTCGCCGGCCAGCGACGTTGGGCAGGGGTGGGTAACGAGAAGTCATGCAGGTCCTTCGGTGGTGTCCGGCACACCGCGTACGCAGGGCGTGGTGGAAGGGTGCGGCGGGCCGGGGCGATCGGAGGCAGGGCCGGCGGGGCGAGCTGCCGCTCGCTTCGCGTGGCCCGGGTGGTGAGCTAGGTGGGGCGGGAGTAGCCAACGGCGGTGTGCGCAGGGCGGTTCAAAAACAGTAGGTGCGGATCGGCGGTTGACCAAAAAGTCAGTGCGGGGTGCCGGAATCCGACCCCTCGGCGGGCACTTCTTGGTCGTCGGCTAATTCGGCCCTACAGTTTTTGGACTCCCCTTGCCCTCCTCGGTCCGCGGCCCTGGGCTTCTGCATGCCCGTATTCGGCCCGCGAGGACCTGTGCGAGGCGGCAGTCTCTTTCCGTGTTTCCGCACCCGAATTGGGGTTCCTCTTTGCCTTTTTCCCTCCACCAGGGCGACGCTCTGGCTGTCCTCACCGGCCTGCCGGACGGCTGCGTCGACTCCGTCATCACCGACCCGCCGTACAACTCCGGCGGGCGCACCGCGAAGGAACGCACGACCCGCTCCGCCAAGCAGAAGTACACCTCCGCCGATGCGAAGAATGAACTTCCCGATTTCACCGGCGAGAACATGGATCAGCGCAGCTACGGCTTCTGGCTGACGCAGATCATGACCGAAGCCCACCGCCTGACCAAGACCGGCGGGACGAGTCTGCTGTTCACCGACTGGCGCCAGCTACCGACCACGACGGACGCGATCCAGGCCGCCGGATGGCTGTGGCGCGGGGTGCTGGCCTGGCACAAGCCCGCCGCACGGCCCCAGAAGGGCCGCTTCACCCAGAACTGCGAGTTCATCGTCTGGGCCTCCAAGGGCCCGATCGACGGCTCACGCAACCCGGTCTACCTGCCGGGCCTGTACTCGGCATCGCAGCCCTCCGGTGCGAAGCGGCAGCACATCACGCAGAAGCCGGTGGAGGTGATGCGTGAGCTGGTCAAGATCAGCCCCGAGGGAGGCACCGTCCTCGACTTCTGTGCCGGCTCCGGATCCACCGGCGTGGCCGCCCTGCTGGAGGGCCGCGACTTCATCGGCGTCGAGAAGACCGAGCACTATGCGTCGATCGCTGCCGACCGGCTTACCGAGACGATCCGCGCCACCCTCACCCAGGACGACGTGGGCCTCACCGGATAGGCGGCTGCGGCGTACCCGATTCCGGAGGCGGCGCACGCCGTCGAATGCCGAACGGCCGTTGATGTGACCGGTACTTCGCCATCCGTGTGTACGCCGCTGCTTTCGCCCACCATCACTTCGCGTCTCGTAGGAGGCCGTACTCTTTCATGCCCGAATCCGTAGAACCCGCAGCAGGCGGGGAATTGGAGCCGGTCCGCGTCCCGGACCCTCATCTGGAGGGGATCGAGGCGAGCGTGCGGCGGCTCATGGAGCAGTCGGCGCAGCAGGCCCAGCAGCTGGACCATCTCGCCTCCGCTCCACCGCCGAGTGAATCCCCGTTCGCGGCGTTCGGCATGCCGGGCTTCGGTGGACCGGCTCCCGCCGCTCCGCCGGAGCCCCGGCCGATTCTGGAGCTGGACGGGGAGGAACGCGAAGACGAACTCGACGCCCTCAGCGACTGGGTGGACGACTTCTTCCTTCCCGTCTACGGAGCGGAGGTCACCACCGCGGCCCCCTGGTGCCTGCAGTGGCAGGAGCACGACGACGTCGTGGCCTGGCTCCACGCCCTCTGGCTCGCCTATCAGCAGCACAAGGACCCCGAATCGGGGCTGAGCGGCCTGTTCGTGTGGCACCGGGACTTCCTCACCCACGCGGTCGCTGCCATCCGCGCGCCGGGTGGCCCGCTGTCGGCGTGCATGACCTCTCCCGAGCGTCCTGCGCACCGCCTGCTGCCCGGCCCGCTGCCGTCCATACGCACCGAGGCGGCGTCCGCCGCCGAAGCCGTCGGCACCACCGAGCCGGACGAGCCGACGCCATGAGCGGGGGAGCAGGAGAGCCCGCCTTCGGCCTGAGCTTCGACCCTCGCGCGTTGACCGACCTCCTCCAGGCCCCCAGCCACATCCGCGACATCACCCTCGCCTACCTCCAGGAGGTCGTGAACGCGCAACGCTTCGGGCTGCGCCTGGACGGTGACCTGGAGGGGTACCGGAAGCTGTTCGTGGACGCGCGCAAGGACTGGCGCGTCGTCTACGGAGTCCGCCAGGCACCCGCGGACTCCGTGCACCACAAGGAGATCCACGTCGTGGCTCTCCTGCCGAGGGCAGGCAATGACGTCTACGACGAGGTCGGCCGGCGGCTGGGGATGACCCGCCGGCCGGTAAGCGCCCGTACCCACGCGGCACGCTCCCGCTCCCCCCAGTTGACCATCCGCGGGCCCGTACCCCGGCCCGGCCCGGCGCCCAGCCCGGTACCGGGTCTGCCCCGGCCCGCGCACTCGCCCGCCTCCCGGCACGCCCGCTGACCCCGCGCGAAAGGCCCTCTTGCCGTCCAGCGAACCGGCGCCCGACCGAGCGTCCACCCCTGAATCTGCCGCCTTCGAGGTGGATCACCTCAACGCCGACGAGGACGTCCTCCTCGACTTCTACCAGCAGGTCGGCGACGCCGACATGCTGGTGCCGCTCGCCGAACACCACACGGCGAACGGCGTGCACAGCTACTTCGTCCTCTTCGACCGAACCGCCACCTTCGACCATCCCGGCACCGCGGCCTACCGTGCCGTGCACCTTCGACGGGACCTGGAGCAGCGCACGTTCGCCTTCGAGCAGGCCGTCCTGCCGCTGCCGGCCCTCGCGCAGTCCTGGCTCATCCACCGCGGATGCCGCCCCGACGCCATCACCCTCAACCCCGACCTCGGCCCCCCTGCCGCCGACGAGACGACCCGGTCGCTGGAGCGGCGCCTGGCCGGCGACGGCGACCACTACGCGATGGGCTACTCCTACACCCGCGACGATCCCGAGGACATGGTCACCATCGTCGTGCTGCGGGCCCTGGACGAGCACGCGCCCAGCCCCTTTCGCGTGGTAGTCGAAGGGGTCGACAGCAACGCATGGACCTACACGCTGCGCGAGGGCGGATTCTCCTCTGTCGGTGAAGCCCTGCAATGGGGCGAAGACCGCCTCGCTGGAAATGCCGGTCCGCTGCCGCCCGTCCGCCGGTCAACCACGCCCGCACGTCCATCTGCTGTACCGAAGGCTCCGCCTGTGCGCGTACCCGGACGTCTCTTCTAATGCCGGCAACTGGCAATGGCGGGCGCAACATAGCCGACGATCGCCGGTTAGCCAAACCGGCGATTCTCCGGATTCTTGATGCAGCCGCCGGGACAACCGGCAGCGCCCTTTCACGCAACCCCCGTTTGCCTCATGGAGGTTCCTTCCGCATGCGCTCCACCCGAATCGCCGTGTCGGCCGCTCTGCTCGGCACGCTGGCTCTGCCGGCGCTTTTCGCCACCAGCGCGAGTGCGGCGGCCGTACCCACGGCGGCGACTGCCGCCCCCGCGGTCAGCTGCCAGAACTTGCCGCCGCTGCCGTACGAGGTGCACACCAGCGCTGTGACCATCCGGTCCAAGGCCAGCGCGTCGTCCACCGCCCTGGGCGTGCTCTACAAGAGCCACAAGTTCAGCGTTTCCAAGAAGAGCGGCAACTGGCTCTACATCACTGACAAGACCACCGGCGTCAAGGGCTGGGTCTCCGGCACGTACGTCTACCGCGACGTCCGCATGTGCCTCGACTGACAGGCTCATCGGTTCCCGTACGCCCAAGACGTCGAGGCCCGCCATTTCCTCGCCCGGTCCTACGCCCCTCCTCTCCAGAATGGGAGCTTCCCTTTGCCCGAGCGCATATCCGATGACGCTGAAGATGTCGTGGGCGCGCTCACCGAACGGATCGAAGCGCGTTTCGGTATGGGTCTGGACCAGCTGAAGGCCGCAGTCGCCGCCGCGCCGACCGCCAATCCGGATGCCACCGATGTCGTCAAGTGGCACGGTCTTCTCGTCGAGGCCCAGTCGGTGCTCGACCGAACGGAGGACGACCTCCTCGCCGCGCTCCAGACCCAGCCCAGCGAGGTCGACGACCCGACGATGGACCTTGCCCATCAGGTGAACGCTGCCGTCACGACTCGCGACGGCCGGGCCATGGTCGTGAAGTGGTTCCTCGATCCCGATGCGCCGGGGAGGAGGGATCTGGCCGCCGAACGGCTGGCCCGCCTACGGCCCCGAACAGGGCCGGCGGTGCAGACCAGCGCTCCCCACCAACCCAGTGGAGTGTCCGCTCCCGCCTCGGCGGTGCGAGCGGGGAGGCCGGGCCGATGAGTCCGGCCAAGGCCAGCACCATGGACATCGACCTCCAGCAGGTCTTCGGGAGCCCGGTGCCCGAACTGCACGAGGCCGCTGTCGCGCGCGACGCCTCTCCCGTCCTCACCCGCGCCCTGGAACTGCGCTCCTTCCTGGCGCTGACCGAGGAGCAGGTCGCCCGTGTCCGTGACCGCGTGCACGCGGACATGAACCCCGACCGCGATATGGGCGAGTTGTCGGCGGACAAGCTCCGCTTCGACGCGCAGTGGCTGGAGGCCGCGCTGGAGGCCCGCGACGGCTACCGCGCCGCCCTCGGTGACCTGCTGCGCACCATGCCCCCGCCCGGCCAGCCGGCCCGGCCCGTGCGCACGACACAGCCCCGGGCCACCGTGACCCTGCCCACCTCGGCCGCCCCCGCACCGCCGCGTGCCGGGGCGGCCCGGGGCCCCCGATCCGGAAAGCCTGCTTGACCCACCTCACGTCCACCGAGATCGCCGGACGGATCGAGGACCTGTACGGCGCCCCGCTCGCCGATCTCCGAGCCCACGCCCAGGACCAGCCGCCCGGCATGCTCTGCGCCCTCCTCGGCATGCACGAGCACCTCGCCGGCGCCGAACGCAGCATCGCCTTCCACCGCGAGCACCTCACCCGGCTTCTCCATCCCGAGCGGCCAATCGACCGGCACGAGGTCTCCCACCTCCTGGACGGTGCGCGCCGGCTCGCCGAAGCCGTTGCCGTCCGCGACGTCCAGGCCACGTCGGTGACTGCCGTCCTGCGCAGCCTCGCCCCCATCCCAGCCCCGGCGCCGCCTCCGCCGCCTGCCGCGGCCCCTGCAACCGCTCCGCCCTGTGCGGCGCCGAGCGCGGCACACAGCCGCTGACCTGGTGGCGCATTCCCTTACTGACCCAGGAGTTCTTGTCTTGGCCATCACCGCCCTGCCCCCTGACACCGCGACCAACATCGCCCGGGTCACTGAAGCACTCGGCATGATCACCCCGCGGTGGAACGTGCGGATCCTGCTGGCCCTCTCCGCTCGCCCCATGCGTTACAGCGATCTGGCCGCCAAGGTGTCCTGGCTCCACGACGGGCAGCTCCACCCCAAGGTGAAGGCGCTGTGCGACGCCGGCTTGGTGGAGCGCACCGAGCACAGCGCGCGACACGTGACCTACGGGAACACCCAGCGCGGCACCGCCCTGCTGCCGGTCCTGCCGGTGATCGTCACCTGGGCCGAGGAGCACCTGGAGAAGGCGGACCACCCGCTGGTGGCGATCGAACACATCGAGGACAGCCTCACACTCCTCACCCGACGCCACGCCGCCGCAATCCTGTGGGTGCTCAAGACCCACCAGGAGGTCAGCGGGCGCACCCTGGCCCGGCTCGTGATGCCCAACAGCGACTGGACCAACATCTACCCGCCGCTGCGGCAGCTCGTTGACGACGCCTTGGTCAACACCGAGGGCAAGGGCCGGCCCTACCGGTTGTCCGCGTCCGGCGACGGGCTGGGCCCCGTCTTCAGCGCCTTGTCCGCGTGGGCCGCCGGACAGCCCCTCCACGAGGCGGCGTCCCACCCGGTCTGGGGTTCCCCGAACGCCGGACCGGCGTCCAAGCCATGGGTCAGCAGCCTGTCCCGGACGGCCCCCGGAACGCCCTTCCCGACGCGGGCACCGGAGGTGGCTCCGGCCACCTGGCAGAGCCGCGAACTCTTCTCCCACGCCACGACCACCGGCCCGAAGGCGGCCCTCCCGGCAGGGGGGCCGCGCCGATGACTGCCTCCTTCACAGCTGAGATACGCACCGCGATCGAGGTACTGGCATCGCGCCCCTTGATCCGCCTGATCACCGAGATCGACGACAACGGAGCGATACAGCCCAGGCAGCTGGCCGCCACCCTCCCCGACCTCTCCGCCCAGCACCTGCGGATCGCAACCGAGACGGCCCGCAACCACGGTCTCGTCCGCACCGCGCCAGGCGCTGGCCTCGAACTCACCCCCCGCGGCCAGGAGCTGGCCGACGTCTACGATGCGGCAGCGCGCTGGTCCCGCCGCCACACCTCACCGGTGGAGATCTGCGAGTTCACCCACCGCGTCCGTCACGTCCTGGGACTGCTGGCACTCCAGATCTCCAGCGAGGGCGCACAGGATCCGGCACGCCCCTCCGCCGCGAGCTGGGCCGGCACCGAGCCCGAGACCGACCCGGCCCACGTTCGGGTTCTCCTGCTCCAGTGGCTGGCCGAAAACCCGCAGCTCACCTGCTTGTCAACGTACGAGCCGGTCGCGTGAGTCACGTCGCAGACTCCCGGGACCTGCGCCCCGCCGATTCGCTGCTGCGCACCATCTACCTGCCGCGCACGGCCGATGCCCTCGCTTTCGCGATGTGCACCTACGGCATCCCGCTGCTCGTTCTGGCCACCACGAACTCGGCCGCGCTGACGGGGGCCGCGTTCGCCCTGGAGTGGATGCCGCGGCTGGCGGCCTTCGGATGGGCAGGATCGATCGTCGACAGGCGAGGGGCGGCCATCGTGTTCCACCTCGCCTCCCTGGGGCGCGCGGTGGCCCTCGCCGCCGGCGCGACCCTGCTGTGGCTGCACCCCTCGGGGGCCGTGGCGAGCGTCACCGTGATGGCGCTGGCGGCGACAACCGGCGTGCTCACCGAGTTCAGTTACCTCGCGGCCGAGACCGCCGGCGCTGCCGCGGGCCGCCGGGCGGGATCTCGAGCCCACCGGGTCCAAGCGGTACTGATCGGCATCGACCAGACAGCCACCCTGGCCGGTCCGGCCCTCGCCGGGGTGCTCCTGCTGGCCGGACCGCCCCCCATGCTCGCGGTGATCACCGCGCTCTCGCTGCTCGCCGCGCTGCTCGCCCTGCGCACCCCACCCTTGCCCACGGCCTCGGAGCACCGCCGCAAGGGACGGCCGGGCGCGGGGCTCCGCACAGGGTGGCGCACCATCCGCTCGCTGCCAGCGCTCGGCTGGCTGGTCACCGGTCTGACCGTGTCCAACCTGGCAATCGGCATTCTTCAGGCAGCCGGTCCGGTGATCGTCGTCAAGCACTTCGGCCAGTCCACCACTGCCGTCGGCCTGGTGTGGTCCGCTGCCGCAGCGGCCACGCTCCTGGCCGTCACCATCTGCCGGTTCGCGCTGGACCGCCTGGGCCTGTGGCCCGTCGGCGCCGTCTGCGCCGTCCTCGCCTCGTTGGCATGTCTCGCCGCCGCCCAGGCCCCCGACTACCTGTCCTACCTGGTGCTGGTCGCGATCCTCATGGCCGCCGACGGCGGCCTGGCGGTCGTCCTGCGCACCCTGCGGTCCCACCTCATCCCCCCGGAGAAGTTCGGCAGCACGCTGTCCGCAACCATCCTCATCCTCCTCCTGCCCTTCCCCGTCGCCGGCCTCCTCACCGCCCTCACACCCCCCGACGCTCTGGGCCACGTCATCACCGTCTGTGCCGTCCTGCAGGCCCTCGGCCTGCTCTGCGCCTTCGCCCGCCTGCGCCGCGACCCCGCCCTTCGCCCCTGACCCTGCTGCGCCCCAGTCCGTGGAGAACGTCATGCCTATCGCCGTTTGCGGGTCGCACCGCACGACCGGGCACACCATCACCGAGCAGTTCCACGCCTTCGATGCGCGCAACCCGCACGTCTACTACACGCTCGAACGTACGGCCGCTCTCCGTCTGGCGGCCGGTGCCACCCGCATCGGCATGAAAGACCTCTTCGAGGACCTTCGCCGCGAACTCCTCCGCGGCGTTGCCGGATTGAACAACAACTTCACCGCGCTGTATGCCCGGAAGTTGATCGACGGCCATCCCCGTTGGGCCGGTGCGTTCGAGCTGCGTCGCCGCCGCGCGGCCTGAGAGCCCTCCTCCTGATCCTGCCCTTACCGATACGGAGACCATCTTCTTGTCTGACCGCCCCGTCGTGCTCGTCGTCGCTCCCGGAGACGCGAATTACCGCGGCTACTGCCTTGAGCAAGTCGCCGACACCTACGACGTCGTGCTGCTCACTGCCGCCCAACCCTCCTGGGAAGAGGCGCACATCATCGACCACGTCGTCGCGGACCTCGACGATCCCGCCGCCCTGCTGGCAGGGGGCCGGGCCCTGGCCGCACGCCACGACCTGGCCGGAGTCATGACCTGGGACGAGTGGTGCCTCGTCCCGACCGCCCGTCTCGCCCGCGCCCTCGGACTGCCCGCCAACTCCGTCGAGGTGACACGTGCGTGCCGCAACAAGGCCACCGCACGCTCCCTGTTCGCCCGCCACGGGGTACCGTCCGCCGTCTCGTTGAGCGTGCGCAGCCTGCCAGAAGCCCAGGCCGCTGCCGCCCAGATCGGCTACCCGGTCGTCCTCAAGCCCGCTGCCCACGCCGGCGCCATGGGCGTACAGCGCGTGGACACCCCGGATCAGCTTGCCGCCGCACATCATGTCGCGCAGCTGACGGCCGAGCCGGCAACAGAGAACAACCAGGTGCTCGTCGAGGAGTTCCTCGACGGTCCCGAGATCAGCGTCGAGTGCGTCACCTACCGCGGAATGACCACGGTGGTCGCTGTCAACCGCAAGACCATCAGCCCGCCGCCCCACTTCGAACAACTCGCGCACCGTGTCGAGGCTGCCGATCCACTCCTCGGCATCGTCACGCCCGCCGCGCGGGCCGCCATCCGAGCACTGGGGATCACCAACGGCGTCAGCCACATCGAGATGCGTCTCGTCGACGGCCGACCGCGTCTGATCGAGGTCAACGGCCGGCTCGCCGGCGACATGATCGGCCACCTCGTCCGCCTCACCACCGGAATCGACCTGCCGCGCGCTGCCGCCGACCTGGCCTGCGGTCAAGCCCCCGACCTCACGGCCAGCCGCGTCGGCGCCGCTGCCATCTGGATGATCTACCCCCACAAATCCGGCACCCTAACCCACCTCGGCTACACAGGCACTCGCCCGCCGTGGCTGGACCGGCTGTGCTTCCAGCGCCGTCCCGGAGACCGCCTCCTGCTCCCGCAGGACGGTGGCACCCTGTTCACCGCCCGCGCCGGGTTCTACATCGTGACCGGCAGCACCCCCGCCCAGGTCAACGAACGCCTCAGCGCCGTCGCGGATGAGATCACCGTCGCCGTGAAGGCGGACCGATGAGCCCGCAGCCCGCTACGCAGGACGACCTCGATGGCGACGTCTACGTCTTCCCCCGCCACCTGGCCCGCTCGACCACGGTCGGCGACCCGGCCCTCGACCCGCTGCGCGACCTCGGCTGGGACCTGCATCACGACGACCTCGGCATTATGTGGAATCAGCTTTGTCAAGCGCGGGATATCACCGCGCATATGGCGGAGCAGCCAGGGCATAGCGACACAGTCTGCGCCTACCGCAGGCCCAGGTCTCTGGTGGCGCGGCACGCCGCGCCGAGCATCCCACCCGCGCTCCCCCCTTTCCCCAGACAGGAACGTGGGCGGGGCCGTATCGTGGACGCTTCGGCGCGAGGGCCGAGGAAAGGTCCTGACACAGGTTGGGGGAGTCTTGATCGAGCTGCCGGTGATGATCCGTGAGCTGCGCCGGGCGCTGACGGAGGCCATGGCTGATGGCGATGGTGAGGCCATCCGGTTCGACCTTGGGCCGATTGATGTTGAGGCATCGGTGACGGTCACCACGGAGGCGAACGGCAGCGCCAAGGTGAAGTTCTGGGTGGTCGAGGCGGGCGGTGGAGCGAAGCTCTCGCAATCCGACGTGCAGCGGATTACCCTTACGCTGCACCCGAAGATGGCTGGCACGGACCGTGCACCGCAGATTTCAGGCGGCAGCGTCCCTGGTGAACGCTAAGACCCCGTCGCCCACCCGGCCGTTCGTGGCAGGGATCGAGATGGACCGCGTCGCCGAGGTCATCGTCGCGACCGCGGACCTCGTGGGCCGGAGGGGGTCGGGATATTTGATCCGCGACGGGCTGGTGCTCACTGCCGCGCACGTCGTCGAGGAGAGCACCTCGCTCGTGGTGCGCTTCGACGCCAACCGGCCAGGCGAGCGTGCAGCCGAGGCGCAGATCGTTTGGTACGACAAGGGTGTCGACGTCGCCGTACTAAGGCTCACCTGCCTGACTGGGGAACCAGCAGGCGACGGCACGGCGAAGGCCCCAGAAGCGGCCAACGTCCGGGGCGAGGCCCGTACCCCGGTTCGTTTCGCCCGCGTCGGTGAACGTGACGCGGTCCTTGAGTGCAGCGCCGTCGGCTTTCCCCTGTTCAAGCTACGCAAGCATGCGGACGGCACGCGCTACCGAGATGCCTGCCATGTGGCCGGCCGGTGCGCAGTGCTATCCAACCGCCGAGAGGGCACCCTCGACGTGCGCGTCGCCTCCCCGGACCGTGACCCGGACCCGGCCCATTCTCCGTGGGAGGGCATGTCGGGGGCCGCTGTCTTCGCCGCGGGAATGGTAGTGGGGGTCGTTGCCCTGCACCATCGGAGCGATGGGCCGAGTCACCTGGCCGTCGCTCGGACGGACCGCTGGCACGAGAACCTGGACGGCGCACGTGTCGCCGAGTTGGAAGCCCTGCTTGATTCGTCCTTGGCTCCCGCAACGCTTCCTGACGTCTGGGACGAGCCGCTCCCAGCCCGGGGACTCGCGCTGCCCACGCCTGTACCCACGAGGCCACCAGGGGACCCAGTAGCCGCGCTCCCGCCGGAGTACGGTCTGGAGCTTGAGGTCCATCCGCCCATCGCCGGAACCACCGGACGCAGGCTGCCCGCGCTCACCGAGTACGTCGCTCGCGAGCATGACGCCGAGTTGCGGGGCATCGTCGAACGGGCCGCCACCGGGCACGGCGGCATCGCCGTACTCGTGGGCGCCACGTCAACTGGCAAGACCCGTGCCTGTTGGGAGGCGCTGCGCGCGCTGCCGCCAGGCTGGCGGCTGTGGCATCCGATCTCGCCCGGCCGCGCGCAGGCCCTGTCCGACGGTCTCGATGCTGTGGCACCGCACACCGTGATCTGGCTCAACGAAGCGCAGCACTACCTGAACACGCCAGGCCGAGACCTCGGCAGTCAGAACGCGTCCCGGCTACGCGAACTGCTGCGCGACTCCGGCCGCGCTCCGGTGTTGGTACTTGGCACCCTTTGGCCCGAGCGTCACACGGAGCTCACTGCTGGTCCGGGTGGAGACCCCGCCGATCATCATGCCCCCGTGCGCGACCTGCTCTCGGGGCGGGTGATCGTCGTGCCGAGCACATTCTCCGTCTCGGCGCTGGCTGACATCCGCGCCGCCGCGGTCCAGGACGAGCGGCTACGGGAAGCCGTGAGCCGCGCCGAGGACGGACAGATCACGCAGTACCTGGCCGGAGTGCCAGCCGTACTGGATCGCTATCACACGGCCCCACCCCAAGTCCGTGCCGTGATCGAGGCTGCGATGGACCTGCGACGGGTCGAGTGTGGACCGGCGCTCGACGCGACCATCCTCGAGGATGCCGCCGCCGGTTACATGACAGAGCGTCAGTGGGATGAGCTGCCTGACGGATGGTTCACCAAGGCCCTTGCCTATGCCACTGAAAGTGGGCCGTGCCGCGGTGCGCGCAGCCCGCTGTATCGCACCCGGCCCCGGGCGGGCCGGCGTGCAGTCCCCAACGGACGCCCGTTGATGCTCTCCGACGCGCTGGAACAGTTCGGCCTCGCGTCGAGGGGCGGACTGCCGGTCGCCGAGAGCATTTGGCAAGCAGTGTTGGCTCAGGGGAGCGATGAACTGCGGACATGGCTGGCGGCCGCTGCAGAGGAAAGGGGCTTGCTGCGCATCGCGCTGGAACTACTCGCGGGCCCCGCCCGCGCCGGTTCGGCGGAGGCATGGTTCGCCGCTGCTCGGCTGCTGGGCGGCACGGGCAAGTTGCCCGTGGCCCTAGCCTGCTTCGAGCGGGCTGCAGAGGCCGGCAAGACGGTTGCCCTGGGTGACGCTGGGGACTTGCTGCGCAGCCACAAGCCCAAACTCGCGCTCAAGCTATATCTACGTGCTTCTCGGGCAGGGCACACCAACGCAGTTTTGAAGGCAGTGGATTTGTTGCTCCGGGAAGACCGGATCGATGAGGCGCGTTCCCTCGTGCGAGCCGACGCCTATCACCACCGGCGCTTGCTCACGGCCTGGTATGACCAGCACGGGCGCACAGACGAGGCGGACGAGGTACTGCGAGAGGCGGCACAGTCGGGATTGGCAGAAGCCGCCGCTGAGCTGGCCGAGCGGGCGCTGGTGCGCAACGACACGCAGCAGGCCGAGCGCCTGCTGCGAACCGCAGTGGCGGCCGGCGCCCATAGCGAGGAGATGCTCGCTGAGCTCCTCCACAAAAGAGGCGAACTGACCGAGGCGATCGACTGGTACAGACGGGCGGCCAAGGGTGGCTTCTCACTTACCACCAAGCGCGCGGAAACGGCGGTGGTGCAGCTGCTTGCCGAAGCGGGCAGGTCTGCCGAGATCGAGGACGTCCTGCGTGAGCACGCGGAGTCGCACAGCTATGAGGCGGTGACAGCCTATGTAGATTTCCTGGAACGAGATGGCCGAACGGATCAGGCGTACGACTGGCTTCAGGAGCGCTTTGTCCCCGGACAGCCCGAACTCCTCTGGCCAGCGGTCCGATTGCTTGAGCGTCTCGGCCGGGTGGAAGAGGCCATCGAATGGCTACGCAGGGCGGCAGAGACCGGCGATCGCGACGCGTGGTGCCCGGCGCGGCCGTTGATTAATGCTGGGCGTCTAGATGAGGCGATCGCATGGATGCGGTCCTGGGCTGAGAGTGGCGCACCGTATTCATGCGGTCCGGACATCCGGCTCCTAGAGGATGCAGGCCGGCTCGATGAAGCTCTTGCCCTATTGTGTGATGCTGCCCTGCACGGAAACCCACGCGAAGTGAGCGACGCCCGCCCGCTGCTGGAGCGGGCCGGAGTGGAGGCAGAGGCACTCGGCTGGCTGATGGCGCGACCGGTCAGGGATCGGGACACCACGGTCGCGATCGCACAGCTGTCACGCGAATGGGGCCAGGACCCGTCCGAGGTGTTGGTCTGGTATCAACGGGCGGCAGAGCTGGGTGAGGAGAACAGTTGGGGCTGGATCTCGGGCCTGGCGGAGGCCGCGGGCCAGATCCCTGAAGCGATCGCATGGGCCGAACCGATGGCCTTGGCCGGCAACGCCAGGGCGTGCGAATTGATGGAGCGCCTCTATTTGGAGGCAGGAGACGGCGAGAAAGCCGCTGCCTGGTGCCTGCGCAACAAGGAGGCGGGGTTGAAGGCGTATCCGCACTACGTGCTGCAGCGAATCGGTGTCGCGGAGACGAAACGCCAAGTGGAGGAGTACGGGATCGAGCCTGGCGGACAGGTCGCCGAAGCATGGGACGCCGCGGAGATCCTCGGCTTGTCTCCCGATGAGATCCCCTCATGGGGCCGTGGTGTGTCACTGCGCAAGCGGCCGCGCACCGACGCCTGACCGATGGCCAGTCGGCGCTCACTTTCGGGCTCGGCTTGTGGTCTCAGCCTGTTGTGTGGTCGGGCACCAAGGCGCAGGAAGATCCGCCAGCTTCGCCTGGATCGGACCGTACCGGCTCGCCCCGCCATCTTGTGTGGTCACACTGCGCCGAACTTCGTGAAGCCCAGCCCGTGGCCTGGTGAACCGCGTCGGCCGGAAGGCACCATCATGTGAAACTATGATTGTCAAGGTTCATGCCTGTTTGCCTTGGCGGACCTCCACGATGGGCAGCATGGTGGCGGTGGCTGGAAGGCCGAGTTCGCGTGGTGTGGGGCCTGCGGGTGTTGGTATGTCGGTGAGGCGGGTGAGGAGCATGTCGATGGCGGTGTGCCCGTCATTGAACCGTTCCGGGTTCGGTAGGGACTCGATCATTTGAGAGGATCGAGTCATGGCACGTCCTTCCCAGTACCCGCTTGAGCTGCGCCGTCGTGCGGTGCGGATGGTCGCCGAGGTGCGGCCCGACTACGACACCGAGTGGGCCGCGATGAAAGCGGTCGCGTCCAAACTCGGGATCGGCACGACCGAGACACTGCGCAAGTGGGTCCGCCAGGACGAGATCGACACCGGGACCCGGCCGGGGACGACTACGGAGGAGTCGGCCGAGCTGAAGCGGCTGAAGAAGGAGAACGCCGAGCTGAAGCGGGCCAACGAGATTTTGAAGGCCGCGGCAAGTTTCTTCGCGGCCGAGCTCGACCGGCCACACACACGCTCGTAGCGTTCATCGACGAGCACCGGGACCGCTTCGGCGGAGTCGAGCCGATCTGCCGTGTTCTGACCGAGCACTCCTGCAAGATCGCCCCGTCCACCTACTACGCCCACCACAAACGCCGGCAGGCACCCTCGGCCCGCACCGTCCGCGACACCGAGCTGAAGATCCTGATTCAGGAGGCATACGACGCCAACTACCGTGTCTACGGCGCGAGGAAGATCTGGCGGCACCTGAACCGACAAGGCCAGACCGTGGCCCGCTGCACCGTCGAACGCCTGATGCGTGAACTCGGTATCACCGGAGCGGTCCGCGGCAAACGCGTGATCACCACACTTCCCGGCGGCCAGACTGACCGGGCCCCCGACCTTGCGGACCGGGACTTCGTCGCCGGCGCCCCGAACCGCTGCTGGGTCGCGGACTTCACCCACGTGAGGACCTGGGCAGGTGTCGTCTACGTCGCCTTCGTCGTGGACACCTTCTCCCGCCGGATCGTCGGCTGGTCCGCTGCCACCGTGAAGGAGACGGTCTTCGTACTGGACGCCCTGGAGATGGCGATCTGGCAGCGAGACCGCGACCAACATCCGTTCCAGCCAGGCGAGTTGATCCATCACTCGGACGCCGGGTCGCAGGGCGGATTCAACTGGTCGTCGCAACACCTCGTACGCATGGAGGTGTTGGATGGTGCGTCGTCAGCAGGCAGCGGACCGGGCGCTGCGTCCGAAGCTGAGGTCTCCAGGGCATCCGAGGTATCAGCGTCATGTCGAGGCGGCGTTCTGGACGGAGATCGCCAAGGGTCTTCTGCCTGAGGAGGCCGCCGCCGTCATCGGCGTGGCGCCGGCGGTCGCGACGCGCTGGTACCGCCAGTGTGGCGGCATGCGACCGTTCGATTCGAAGCCTCCCTCGGGCAGGTACCTGTCGTTTTCCGAGCGAGAGGAGATCGCGTTGCTCAGGGCCCAGGGCAAGGGAGTGCGCGAGATCGCTCGAGACGTCGGTCGTGATCCAGGCACGATCTCCCGCGAGCTGCGACGCAACGCCGCCACAAGAAGTGGGAAGCTCGACTACCGGGCGTCGGTGGCGCAGTGGAAAGCAGATATGGCGGCCCGGCGTCCGAAGACAGCGAAGCTGGTCGCCAATTTGAGGTTGCTCGCCTATGTCCAGGAGAGGCTGTCCGGCCAGATCACCACATCGGGCGGCATGCCGATCGCGGGGCCGGTGACGGGCTCGTGGACGGGGCGGAACAAGCCCCATCGCAAGGATCGTGCGTGGGTTCAGGCATGGAGTCCGGAGCAGATCGCGAACCGGATCAAGCTTGATTTCCCCGATGATGAATCCATGCGCATCAGTCACGAGGCGATCTACCAGGCCCTCTACATCCAGGGCCGCGGTGCGCTGAAACGCGAGCTCATCCTGTGCCTTCGAACCGGCCGCGCTCTGCGTGCGCCGCGGGCGCGTTCTCGGCGCAAGACCTGGGCGCACGTCACGCCGGAAGCGTTGATCAGCGAGAGGCCCGCCGAGGCTGAGGACCGCGCTGTCCCCGGCCACTGGGAGGGGGATTTGATCATCGGGCTGGAGCGGTCCGCGATCGGCACCGTTGTCGAGCGGTCGACCCGGTTCACCATGCTGGTTCATCTGCCCCGCGAAGAGGGATACGGCACGATCCCTCGAACGAAGAACGGCCCCGCACTGGCTGGCTACGGAGCGATCTCCATGAGGAAGGCACTCGCCAACACGATGTCGATGCTCCCCGAGCAGCTGACGCGGTCGCTGACGTGGGACCGCGGCAAGGAAATGTCGGCGCACACGCAGTTCAGGGTCGAGACCGGTATCCCCGTGTTCTTCGCCGATCCGCACAGCCCATGGCAGCGAGGCACGAACGAGAACACCAACGGACTCCTGCGCCAGTACTTCCCGAAGGGCACCGACCTCTCGCGCTGGTCCGCCGAAGAAATCGAAGCCGTTGCTCACGCGCTGAACACCAGACCCCGTAAGACACTTGGCTGGAGGACCCCGGCCGAGGCATTCAACGAGCAGCTACTCTTGCTTCAACAAGCCGGTGTTGCAACGACCGGTTGAGTCCAGGCAGTACACGAGTTTCCGGCTCGCCGAGCACCTGGACGCGGCCGGCATCGCCGCGTCGATCGGCTCCGTCGGAGACGCCTACGACAATGCCCTGATGGAGAGCACGATCGGCCTGTTCAAGACCGAGCTGATCAAGCCCCGACGGCCATGGAAGACGCTGTCCGACGTCGAGCTCGCCACCGCCGAGTACGTCGACTGGTACAACCACCGACGACTCCACGGTGAGATAGGCCACGTCCCACCCGTCGAATACGAGAACAACCACTACCGAGCAACCACGAAACCCCAGGTCACAACCAACATCTGAGATCTCTACCGAACCCGGAACGGTTCATCCGGGGGCTTTGTCTTTTATTGCGGCACATTCTGGAGGGCCGATGCTTCACGGCCCAGGCCCAGGCCCAGGGGAGGATGAGCAGTTCTGTCCCTTGTCGTCCAAACGAGTCGTTTGACAGCGAACTTAGTCGTCGGGGTAAACACGCCGGGAGATGTGTGGCCATACTGGCTTGGACGGGTCGACAGACAGACGCATCAGTACGCGGTGTGTGCTCTCAAGCCGTGGCGCGACCTCCCGGTCTTAGCATTTCGCCATTCGTCCGAAAGGCAGTGGAGATCGCCCCCTAGCGCAACCGCGATTCCGGGGATTAGCGCGTCCCCGTGAGCTGTTGACTGCCCTGTGGGCGGACGAAAAGGACCATGGTGCGCGCTCGCGTGATAGCGACGCGCAGGAGGCGGCGCTGGGCACGGAGCCGTTCGGGTGGCCAGCTGGGGTCGAGCAGGGTGCCTGTGTAGCGTCCTTCGACGATGATGACACCGTCGAATTCCTTGCCCTTGGAGCGATGCATGCTCATCAGGGAAACGGTCTCTGGTGGTTGTTGGGCGGCGGTGAGGGTCTCGGCGGCAAGGACGGCGCGGACGGTGGCTGCCGCGTCTTTGTAGGCGGAGTCGCCGTCCCAACTATCGGATAGGCCATAGGCCAGTGCATCGGTAGCGTTGAGTAGGCGCAGCAGGCGTGCGTGCTTGAGGACTTCTTCGAGTTCGTTGGAGCCGTGGAGGCGGTCGCGGGCGGTTGGCCAGTCAGCGACCGGTTGTCCGAGGTAGGAGATCCCCGCGTCGTAGGCAGCGGTCACGGCTTTGACGGCCTTGGAGCGGATGGTCTTGCCGGACGTGAACGCGCTGAGCCCGTTCTCCATGGTTTTGATCTTGTCGCGTGCGCCGGCGGTGCCGCTGGTCAGCTTGACCCGGTAGAAGTCGGCGAGGGCTTGCATAGTGCGAGTGACTGCCTCCACACGGGGCAGACCGGGCCATTCCATGATTGACGCTACGACGTAGCCGGCCGCGGCGGTTAGTTCGGGATCCCATTGCAGGGCGTGGTCGACTGCGGGAAGTGTGGTGTTGCCGGTGATGGTGTCGGTCGCCAGAGCCTCGGAGACCTGGCCCAGCAGGGAGTTGACGCTCGCCAGGACTGCGATGGTCGGTGTGTGCCCTAGCTGGGTAGTGAGGTAATCCCGCATGGCGATGACCCCGTGGTGGACACGCGTCTGCCACGGAACGCCGTAGCCCGGGGTGTAGGTCCAGGTGTGGACGTTGGCCGGCTCGGCGTGAAGGGTGTTGTTCAGGACGGCGTTGGCGTAGTCGAGGAGTCCGCCGCCGGGGCTACGGTGGTTGTCCTTGGACAGGTCGAAGGGCGTAGGCGCGAGGTGCGCCACGGCGTCGTCGAGGCGTTGCTCCTCGACGCCGTCCAGGTGGTCGAAGATGCGTTGGTCGGGGTCGGCGAGGCAGATGACGGTGGAGGCGCCGCTGACGGCCTTGATCACGCGCCATTGGTCGGTGTTGGTGTCCTGGAATTCGTCCACGATGACCAGCGGGTAAGTGCTGCTATAGAGGGCACGCAGGGCGGCGCTGCGTTCTAGGAGAGTCGCCGTTGCGTCGGCGAGGAGGTCGAAGACGTAGCGGCCCTCCTCGGTCGCGAGGCGTCGGCGCTCGCTCTTCCAGTCGCCGTCGAAGTCCGCCTGGATCTGCCGTTCACGATCGGGCGTGATGAACGAAGACGACCGACCGGTGAGCAGCCGTCCGTGGCTGCGTACGACGTCAAGGAAGAAGGCGTGAAAGGTGCGTACTTCCAGGCGCTGACGGCTGGCGCGGTCCAGCACTCCGGACATCCGGTCCGTGATCTGGCGTACGGCGGCGCGCGAGAAGCTCAGGAAGAGGACGCGCTGTTCGGGTTCGAGGGCGGCCAGTCTCGCCTGGGCCTTGAGCAGAGCGATGGTGGTCTTGCCGCAGCCGGGGCCGCCGACGATCAGAAGGTGACCGGAAGCATCGAGGATCTCTTGCCTGACCGGGTCAATTTCCATCGGTCTCGTCCGAGTGGGCGGTGTCGTCGGTCTCTCCGCCGCTCGCAGAGGTCCCCAGGTCGCGGTCGATTTGGAGAAGGAGATCGGCTAGCACGGCGGGTAGTTGACTTCGGCCCGTGCACTCGGCGATGAGCAGCGCGGCATAGCCGTCACCCTTGCGGGCCCGCAACACCTCGTGGGTGAGGGTGTTTACCGCCGTGTCCGTGGCGGACGGGTCGGGTCGGGCGCATCCGGAGGGGTAGTCCGTGCGCTGTGCCACGGTGGCGAGGAAGCGACGCTGGGCATCGACCGGTACTTCGGCTACCAGCAGCTTCTCGACGCTCTTGTAGTCCAGCACCATGTAGTGCGTGAAGTCGGCAGTCTTGGACGTGATCTTGGGGTCGAGCGGCTTGTCGGGCTGGTCGTGGATCCCGTAGACCGGCTTGCCCAGCCCTTTGAAGACGGGCGCGAACAAGGGCACGGAGACGTCGTTCTGAGCGTCGAAGATCGTGACACCGGCCAGGTCGAGTGGGACGTAGCCCACGACGGAGGGATCAGCCTCCAGCACATCCGATACGGCTGGGAACAGGGCCGCTTCCGCAGCACCCTCCACCACCAGTACGGCACGCCCCAGGACGGCCTCAGCGAACTGCCGGCGGTTGTCCCGGTACCTCTTCAGCTTGAAGTCACCAGGCAGGACGACACGGTTGCTGCTGAGCGTGCCCTTTGAGTCGCGGCTGATCACGACAATGCGGGAGGGCTCGAACTTTTCGATCACGTACGGCGAATGAGAAGTGACGATCACTTGGCCCATACGTTTGACCACGAAGTCGATGAGACGGCGCTGCGCGTGCGGAGGGAGCGCGATCTCCGGCTCTTCCATCGCGAAGATCACCGATTTGTCGCCCTTGAGTTCAGCGATGTAGGTGAGCAGGGCGAACACCAGCAGGTTCAGCGACCCGGTGCTCAGCCGGTTGAACGGCACGGCGTGCGGACCCGGTTGGGTAGCGATGAACAGGCGCAATACCTCACGCAAGTGTTCGCGCGTGAGTTCAGACGCCTGCAGGTCGACCGGATCCGCTGTGTCGCCGAGGCTGACAAAGCGGTCGACGCGATCGCGGATCTCCGTACGGATCTTTCCGAATCCTGATTCGGCCGCGGCCACGGCGACCTGCTCCAGGTCACGCAGCGCCTTCTCCCACAGCGGCCCCGCCAGCTCGGCTTCCAGCCGCACGATCGTGTCCAGCAGCGAACCACGCTGAAAGGTGAGCGCCCTGTTGCCCGTACGGTTCGGCCGCAGGTAGAGGAATCCACAGTGCCGCTTGTCCTCCCGGGTGAATGATTTCAGTCCCGCGCCGAGCCCGCTCTCCTCCCCGTCTAGGCCGTCCGGGACGCTCTCGGGATGCGCGAAGAACGTACCTCCGATGAAGTCGTCCTCCTGAGGGTCGTAGCGGCCGAGGAAGACCACCGGCAGGCACCATTCCCCGGTCTCGGCGTCTTCGACAGCGTCCGGAACCATGTCGAGGAAGTCACTCGTCTGCGCCGACCAGCGGCGCAGATGGCTTCCGAATCGGCGCTCGGCAGCGTCGGACAGGTTGGTGAGGACCACCTCGATCCTCACTTCGGGTAGCTTGCCCTCCCGTTCCTGGTAGCACCCGCCGTAGAAGTCGTATTCGTCGACCACCGGTCGTCGGAACATGCGCTCGGGCCCCAGCACGAGCTCCAGCCCCTCGCACACAGTCGACTTGCCGACGCTGTTCGAGCCGACCAACAAGGAGTGGCCGTCCAGGAGAATCGTCCCGCTCTTCACCCCACGGAAGTTCTCCAGGACCACCCGACATACCTGCACGCCCGCCCCCCCATCTTCGAGGGAGCAGGACACAGTCGACTCGTCGCCGCTGGCGCTTCCTCGCGCGAAAGCCGTTGCCACGAGGACAGATCGGAGCATCCCCTGACGCAAACCAGAGCCGATTCTACGACAAGTGGGATCTTCAGACCGCTCCTAGACGCGAATGATCGGCGGCGGCGCCATACGGAGGAGCCGTCACCCCGCAACGCGTGTGCTGCCCCTGCGGGTGGCCAATCCGCGACAGCAGAGGGCGGGTGCGGGCCGTAGGGGCTACCTGGCCAGTCGGATTCCCAAGCGTGCAGCAGAAGCGTGCGAGCTTCCTCGTGCGACTGGGTTCGCTGTCAAACGACTCGATTGGATGACAAAGGACAAGTTCGCCGGGGGCAGACAGGGAAGACCGCGGAAGGACTGGCCAACATGCGCGAGAGCATGTCAACGTAGACGATCTCGCAAGAAACCCCAGGTCAGAGAGGTGATAGCCCATGACCGTAGCCCCCGTGGGTCCCGGTTTCTCCACCACCGTCGAAGCGCTCCGACTACGGCAGTGGCAGCTCGGTCCCGGCCAGCCGACCCTGGTCATGGACCAGTTCTCCGCCGAGGACTTCCACCTGGTCGTCGATGACCGTGCGGACGTACACGTCAGCAGCAAGGACGGCCGCTTCTACCTCGGCTGGTTCCCGCTCGGCCGTCCCGGCACGGACCGCGAAGGTTGGAAGATCGCGGTCATCGGCACCGCCAAAATGCCCGGTTACCAGGTCTCCTTCGACGTCGAGACGCCGGCCGACATCGTTGCCGCAGCCGTAGCCCGTGTACTGGAGACCTCTCGCCTCCTCTGACCTGCGGGGGCTGCCCGCTCGCATGCCGCCGGCCGAACCGAGTGCCGGCCGCTGTCCCTTCCCTCGTTCTCTCGCCCCAAGGAGGATGCTCGTGACGTCTTCGGAAATGACCGTCGCCGACCTCATCGACCTGCTCGCAGCCTGCGACCCAAGTGCTCCGGTGCGCCAGGCCATGAACCCCTTCTTCCCGATGGCCCATCGCTTGGCACAGGTCCTGCAATCGGTCGACGAGACCGGCCGGACCGTCGTCTACCTCGCCGAAGGACGCGAGGAGGACGCACAGCTCGGTCACCTGCCGCCCGAAGTCGCCATCGAGCTGACGTGGCAGGGCCCCGTCCAGGCGCCCCCGCGCCGTCCCCGCCGTCGCGCCGGCGGCAACTAGAAACGCACCGAGCCTTTGGAGGCGCCCCTGTACTCCCACCTTCAGCCCGACCCGTCGGCCCCACCCGCGTTCTGGGTGGGCCCCCGCCACCTGGCAGGTGACGACGGGCGCCCGTACGACGCCGTCGCCGACGCTCTTGCGGGCCTGGGCTGGACGAGCCTGACGATCGTCCGCGGACGGCACGAGCCGGACGAGGCAGAGAAAGACCGCCAGGTCCTGCGCAGCACCGTCCTGCACATCAGCCCCGACGGCCTGCGCTGGGCCCAGTGGTGCTTGGCCGACGAGCCGTTCCACCTGGGTGAACTGCCGATCGCCTGGCAGATCTCCGCCCGTGACGAGGCGACCAGCCTCGCTGGTTGGTCGGCTTACTTCACCCGCGGCGTCCCCGGCGAGGCCGTTGCCGACTTCCTCGTCGCCCTCGACGCCCACGACCAGCCCACCGTGCCTCTGGCTGGCGCCGAGGCCGTCCTGAACGCCGTCGCCGCCCAGGGATGGTTCCGCGACATCGACCAGCCCCAGGCCGCGGCGATGGATCCGACGGGCGCCTCGCACATCAGCCTCGGCGAGGCGCCACCCCTCATCCAGGACGGCGACCCGCGCGTCCTGGTCACCGAAGCTGACGAGGTGGGGCCGGCCGGATGGCAGGCATGGTCCGAGCCCGTGCTCGGCGCGCCCTACCTGTGGGTGGCCTCTTTCGCCGCCGGCGTGCCGCACGATCTCGTCGCCGCCTTCGCCGCGTCCCTCAGCTCGACCGCACCGGTCCTGCGCCGGGTGCTGCCCGACGCCACCCAGGAGCGTCTTCTGCGCGCGCCGGCCACCTGACCGTCTCGCCGCTCCGAAACGAAAGAAGCCCGGCTCCCTCCCTGGTGGAGGGCGCCGGGCCTTCTTGCTTCCCGGACACCGTCGTCCCATCTGCCCCGCAGACGCACTGCTGCCTCCGACCTTCCCGGGTCGGAGGCAGCAGTGGATTACGGGTGCAGATCAAGGCGTTGCGGTGGCCTTGGCGAGGGCCCGATCGAGGTGGCGGTCGACGAGGGCCGGAGAGCCGGAGACGACGAGCAGCAGGCTGCCGTCGCGGATCGCGGTCTGCTTGAGGACCGTGCTTCGTCCCCCGGCGGTGAACGTCAGGAGCTGGCTCCACTGCTCATCACCGCGGTCCTGGGGTGCGGGCAGCTTCTGCGTGGCGATGTCGATCGGGGCGCTGCCCGCGAGGACCTGATAGTTCGGGCAGGCGGTCATGGCGTCGAAGATCCGGTTGGTGCCGTCGGACAGCTTCGTCGGGCTGTCGCTGTAGAGCTCCTCGGAGATCTCCGAGGAGCTGCTGCCGTAAGTCAAGTCGGCCTTCGCCTTGTTCGGGAAGGTGAGCGTGCCACCGGTCGCCACGTCGCCGCCCAGCTCGCTCAGCGCGGGGCAGCCGAGGACGGTGACATCGTCGTGCTGAGCCGCACGCTGCGGCTTGGGCAGGTAGCCGCTGCCGAGGTCAGCCTCCGTGAGCAGGCGGGACGCCAACGCGGCCGAGGTAAGCGTGGCCGGTTCGCGGTGAGCGTCGGCCGGCTTACCGGTTCGGCTGGAGGGGGCGGTCTGCTGGTCAGCTCCGTCGGTCTCGGGGGAGCAGGCGGGCAGGGCGAGGAGGGCGGCGGTGATGCCGAGGGTGGTGGTGGCGACGCGAACGCGCATGACGGAACTGACCCCTTTGTGCTAGGTGACGGGTGGTCAGTGCGGGCCCGGGGACCCGGTGGGGTCGTAGGGGCGGTGGTCAGTGCCCGAGGTGGCGCAGGCAGTCCTCGAACGTTTCGTGCGTCGCGTCCGCCGGTCCGCTGTTGCGGTTGTACCAAGCGGTGTCCAGGCGTGTCTCCCGCTGCTGGTGGCCGGCCCTGCATCGCAGCCAGATCTGGTCGCGGGTGGAGAGGATGAGCCAGTCCCGGTATGCCCCGCACTCGGCACAGGCGGTCATCTCGCCATCGACGACCAGGGGCTGCTTCCAGGGCATCATCTTGCCCTCGACCTGATCGTGGCTCGGCACGCGCAGCTCCGGCGGAAGGAAGCCCGGTGCCGCAGCGGTCGGCTCGTTGCTCTGCGGTGCGTCCGTCGGCGCCCCGTTCCACGGCGGCATCTGGTGGTGTCGTGCGACCAGCTCGGCGAGCTGCCGCTCCACTTCGCTCGGCCCCTTGGCCCGGCGGCGTATTCGGTGAAACATCCTGGCGTCCTCCTCTGCCTCGTCACCTCGTCCTGCGCGCTTCATGATCGTGCCCCACGCCCCCGCTGGCTTCAATTCACAAGGTCCACAGTCTCCTCCGACCAGGTCAGCAGGGGTGCTTGGGTGCATCGAGCGGGCCTAACGGCCCGGGCGGGCGGCGTCTTCGCCGCTCCGTCGCTTGCCGGGCGCGGGGCGGCTCGTCGCCGTCCCGCGCTTCGTGGACCGGGTGGTTGTGGTGCCGGTCTCGGGCAAACGGGAGGCGTCGGCGGGCAGGTTTGCGGCTCGCCGCATCCGCCACACGAGCACGTCGCTGAGGGACTCCGCGGTGCCGAGTTCACGCCCAGCGGCAACCTCGGGGAGCAGAGCGGCCGGGTCGTAGCCGGCGGCATCGACTTCCGCGACGGTGGCGGCCAGGGCGTACCAGCCGGGCTCCGCGAGGATCTGCTCGGCCAGATCCGGCAGGGCCTCGCGCAGCAGCGCGGTCTGGTGCTGGAGCATCGGCCGGCTCAGGCGCCGACCGCGCTCGTAGAGAACCCCGAGGGGCTGCGCGGCGGCGGCCTGGTAGGCGGCGCGCAGGTGATGAGCGGCTCGGGTGGCGGCCTCGGCCTGCTGGGCATGGCCCTTGCGAGCATGCCAGTGCGCGGCGGCCGTGATCAGGAAGAACAGCATGTCGATCGCCATCGCCGTGGTGGCTCCGTCCTCACCGCGGCCGAGCGCCGGGCCGCCTTGGACGAGCTCGCGAGCGGCCTGCCGTAGAGCGCGATCGTGGCCCCGTACGGCACGGACGTGGGACCGCGAGGCTCGCTCAAAAGCTGTTGCCGCGTCGCGAAGTTGGCGGCGGGTGTGGGCGGCGGACGTCTTCGCGAGGGCGTCCAGGACCTCACCGGCCGCGGCGATGTGGGCGGCGGCGACCGCGTCCTCGTCGTGCTCGAAGACGAGCACGGCCTGCCACACGGCCGAGGCCGTTCCGCGGCGTGCAGCGGCCGGACCGTCCGGCCCCGGACGGATCGCGTCGTCCTTGGGGGTAGCCGGGGCGTCGGCGGACCAGCGTTCGCGGATGCGGGGCAGCGACAGATCGGGAGCCAGACGGGCGCCAGGGTAGAAGACCGGCTCGCCGTCCTTGTTCAGGTCGTCGGGTAGCGCGACCTTGTATCCGAGCAGGTCGCCGGAGGGTGCGGCGCGCTTTCGGATCAGGAGGCCGGCGGCGGCGAGCCGGTCGAAGAACTCCTCATCGCTGCGCGCGCCGCTCACCGCGCGTCGTACGGCTTCGCGCAGTTCCTCGCGGGCGGTGCGCTCGCGGCCCTGCCGCTCGGCCTTGTGGCGTTCGGCGCTGGTGGGACGCTTCGCTGCGGTGCCGTCGCCGGGGGCGACCTGGTGGAGGCCGAGTTCCTTCTCGATGAGGCGGGCTTCGGCCTGGGCGCGGGCGCCGGAGCGAAAATCGTCGGGGCGGTGGCCGTCCTCGGTGACGAGGGTGGCGACGATGTGGATGTGGTCGTCGGCGTGGCGCACGGCGGCCCAGCGGCAGCCGGACTGTCCCTCACCCGGGTCAATGCCCGTGGCGGCGACGATGCGACGGGCGATGCCGGCCCATTCCTCGTCGGTCAGGATCCGGTCGCCCGGGTCGGCTCGTACAGAGGTGTGCCAGACGTGCTTGGCCGGGCGGGCGTGCTTGGCCAGGGCCATCATCGGCTGGTCCAGGAGCCGCTGGAGGTCGGTGAGGGTGGCGTTTGGGTCGCGGCCGGGGTCCGGGGACATGCCGTCGAAGGAGGCGACGAGGTGAGGGTCCGTGTGGTCCTCGTGCTTGCCGGTGTCGTAGAGGTAGTAGAGGAGACCTCGGGTGTCCGCTCCCGACGGGTTGACACTTGGAATCATGAGCCGTGGTGCTCGATCAGACGGGTGGCGGCCTGATGGGCGGTGTCGGCGGCACGCCGTACGGCGGCGATGGCCGCTTCGAGGTGAGGAACGTCCACGCCGGAGTTGAGCGCCTTGACTGCCTGGTTGAGGTTGCTGCCGGCCCAGCCGAGCCGACGCCGGCTGTCGAACAGGGCGGTGATCACCTCGCGTTCGTCGGCGATCTCTGCGCTGGTATGGCTGAGGTCGCGGGCGGCGGCGAGCGCGGAACGGGCGAGGAACCCTGCGACGGACAGATTGCACTGGGCGGCGGCGGACTTGATCAGGGCGTACTCGTCTTCGTTGAATCGTGCGTTGGGCTGGTGCAGGCGCTTCTTCTCGGGCGACTGACGCGGACGCTGACGGGCGCGAGGAGCGCGCTGTCGGGGCGCGCGCGGCTCGGTCGGCTTCTCCTCCTGCCCCGGCTTCGATCCGCCCTCGGTCGAAGCCCGAAGGACCTGCGCCCCCCGGTGCGGGTCCTCTCCCGCCCCCTCGGGGGCGGGTTCGGCGGAAGCTACGCTTCCGCCCCAACTTGCTCGCCCTGAGACCGAGTTGCTGTCGCGATCAGGTTCCGGGGTGGTGCCGTACATGCGGGCGTTCGTCATCGAGATTCGGGCCTCTTGGAGCGGGGGGAGTGGTGGATGGTTGCCGCCGGCGCGGTGACGTGAACCGGCCCGTCAGGGCGGTCCTGGACGAGCCACTGCCCGGTCGGTGTACGCAGCGCGCGGACGACGTCCGCCCAGGCATCGGCCTCGGCCACGGTGGGCTCGGAAGAACGGGGTGGACGTGGAGTCACGGCATGCCTTCTGAGCAGGGGCGGTGGCCCGGCGCGGAGCCGGGCCACCTGTGCTGGTAGGGGCCTTGAGCTGGCGGCCTTCAGGGTCAGCCGCACTCGGGGCAGCGCCCGACGTGGCTGTTGAGCGCGCGGGCCATCCGCTGTTTCGCCGAGGCGGCCTGCTTCGCGCTGGACTTCGCCGCCGGCCGGCCAGCGTGTCGTTCGGAGTGAGCGAGCATGAAGCCGATCTCTCGCTCGTACTCGGCCCGGACGGTGTTGAATTGGTGGCAGGTCTTCATCGGGAGGTGCTCCTCGTCGTGGTGATGTCCGTGTTCCGCAGCTCCTGAAGGACCACCCCGAGGCGGTCGTTGCCGACTCCCGTGAGGCCCTGGCGGCGGATGATCTCGCGCAGCTGCACTCGGGTGATCGCTCCGTTGCCGTCTCGTTCGAGCAGGGCGGGCACGTGGGGGCGCACCTCGTGGACGAGCTGGCGCTCGGGCTCGCCCAGCTCGCGTGCCGGGCGCTCCGTCTTGGGAGAGCGGGGCCGGGCGCGCTTGTTCTTCGTCGTCCGGCTGGTCCGCGTCGTCTTCCGGCGGAGAGGGACCTTGTGTTCGCGGTCCTGGGTGGTGTCGGTCCCGGACTCGGGGGTGGTCGGTCCGCGGTCCTGGGTGGTGTCGGTCCCGGACTCGGGGGTGGTCGGTCCGCGGTCCTGGGTGGTGTCGGTCCCGGACTCGGGGTGGTCGGTCCGCGGTCCTGGGTGGTGTCGGTCCCGGACTCGGGGGTGGTCGGTCCGCGGTCCTCGGTGCTCTCGGTCCCGGACTTCGCGACGTCAAGTACCCGGTGGGAACTTCGGCCCTGAGCTGCTACTTCGCTCGCATTACGCTCGATCTCGGTGACCTCTGCAGCGGTCCTTTGGACCGCACCGTCTGCCTGCTGCATGGCCTCCTTCGACACTCCCGTCTGGGTGCCCCCGGTCCCTGCGCGGACCGCTTCTTCCGGAGCTGCATCGTTGGGGACCGGTCCCTGCGCAGTCCTCGGTCCTCGCTTCGGGACCGGCCTGTCGGAGCCATCAGGATCGGAGCCGGGGACCGGAAGGTCCGGGACCAGCTCTGGGGGGACGATGGCCCCCGATGCACTGCTGTGCGCCGAAGACCAGGGAGAAGGAAGCGGGACCGTGGCGAGCGCGAGCGCGTGTCGACGGGCGGCGAGTTGATCAAGCAGCTGTGCCCGCTGGAGGGGGTCGGTCCCGACCGAGGCCCTGCCCACCGCCTTCGACAGGCGTCGGGTCAGACGCCGGCCACGACGGTTTCGCTGCTGCTCGGGTGTGCGCTCGGCGAGGCGGGCGGCGAGGGTGACGGCTCGGGCGGTGGCTCGGTCCCGGGTGATCTGTGCGGCGTCGCGGTCTCGCGCGGCGATGCCCAGACGGGAGAGCAGCCGTTCGCGTACTTCCCGGCCCAGGACGGCGACGAGCCCGCTGGAGGCGGCATCGGGGGTGCGCAGGCGCAGCTCGATGCCCATGGCCAGGTGCCACAGCAACGCAGCCATCACGGGGCCGACGAAGGCGCGGACTGTGCCGCCGATGGGGCCGCTCTCGGCGTAGGCGGGGATCACCTGCACCGTGGTGATCACCCAGACCAGCGTGCCCGGCAGTCCGGGGGCGCCCTGGACGGCGAGGTTCTGCCGTGCCATCAGCGCGGTCGCGAAGAGCGCGAGTTCGGCGGCGGCGAACATCCCGGCGCGCTCGGCGGTGCCGGCCATGTCCAGGTAGTCGGCGGCGAAGCGCCAACTCGTGTCGGCGCTGTACGCGGTGCAACCCAGCGCGGCGATGGCGGCGACCTTGACAGCGGGGCTACCGAGACGTTTCTGCGTTCGAGTTCCCCGGCGTCGGATGGTCCAGGCGGTCAACAGGAGCGCGAGGGTGGCGGGCACGACGGCGGCGAGGAGGAGCGGGAGGTCCGAAGCGGCACCGAAGTGGGTCATGCTGCCTTTCCGAGAGAGGCGGCCGTCGAAGTCGACGCCGCCGGGCGGGCTGCCGGCTGCTGAGCGCTGGGAGCTGCGGGCGCAGGCGTGTTCTTGGAGGTTTTCTTCCGCTTCTTCTTGAAGCGGGGGATGCCGTAGTTGCGGTCGCGGTCGAGGACCTTGTTGGCGGCCTGGCGCAGCAGGTCACGGGCGTGCTTGGGGCTGATCTGCAAGGCTGCGGCAAGACGGTCGGGCAGCCAGCCCCGGACGTAGGCGTGGTCGATGGCAACCTGCCGCTCAGCCTCGGTCAGGTGCACGTCACGGCCCTGGAAGAAGGCGATCACGCGGCGGTGGTCCAGGCGTCGATGCAGGTTGTCGTGCAGGGGACGCCGTTCGGCTTCGGTGAGGCCGCCCCAGACACCCTCTTTGAGGACGTTCTCCAGGGCGTAGTCCAGGCATTCACGGCGGACGGGGCACCAGCCGCACAGCTCCTTCGCCTCCGCGATCTCCTCGTGGTCGCGAGGGCCGGGGAAGAAGACGGGGTCGGCGTCCTCGACGTCCATGCCGTGGCACGCTCCGCGGGTGTGCCAGCTGGTGTCTCCAATGCCGCGCAGGCCGGTGGCCGGCGCGTCGTGGGTGGTGATGTGATGCAAGGCGGGTCTCCGATGTGCTGCCGCGTCGGCAGGCCGAGGCGGTGCTCGGCGGGCCGCGGCGTGGGTCCGGCTGCGGGGCGCAGTGGGTGTGCGCCCGGCAGCCGGAGCGGGACGGTGATGTCGCGACGCGGCGCAGCAGCGGGCTGCAGGCGCCGGATCAGCGGATCAGGCCAGGGCGGGCTGCTGAGTCTGCTCGGTGCTCTGGGCCTGCTGGGCGGCGGCGAGATCGAGGCGGCCGGGGTGTGGAGTGGCACGTGGAGTGATGGCGCGTACTCCGTCGTTGGGGCCGATCCGTCGGCGTCGGCACGGTTCGCCGGGCTGGGCCAGGCACCACTCGCACCGCACGCTCAGGGCATCGAGCAGCCCCTGCTCGACCGCGGCCTCCCGGGCTGCGCGCGCGGGCCGGAAGGGTGCGAGAGCTGCACGAGCGGCGGGCGGGATGGGAGATCCGATCGCCTTCAGCCGCGCCTTCAGTGCCGGGTCCATCCCGTCGCGAGCGCTGGTGATCGCGAGGGCCTGTGCGGGCTGGGCGGTGCCGGCGGCGACGGCGCGGCGGTTGCCGACCAGCTCGGCGGTGTAGGCGGCCTGGTCGTCCGGGTTGGCCGTGGGCGTGGGGTCGGTGTGCCGAGCCAGACGCTCGCGCCGGTAGCTCTCCCAGGGCCGGCCCACGTCCGCCGGGAGGATCGCGTACGGCGAGGTGCGGTAGTGGTGGCGGGCGACGGCCAGGGCGTCCCAGCCGTGCGGGGTGGCCATCGGCACGTCCCCGAGCAGATGGTGCCACTGGGCGAGCTGCTCGCGGGCCTCGCCTTCGTCGGTGCGGGTGGTGCGGGGGTCCAAGCGGCCGATGTAGGCCAGCAGGGCGGCGATTTCGCGGCGGTCCACGGTCAGCCCTCCGTTCCGGTCGGCTCGTCCAGGGCGCGGAGTAGGGCAGCCTGGTGGGCTTCGGCGCGGGTCATGCCGTGCGGCGGGCGGTGGCCGTTGTCAGGCACGGCGTGCAGTCCGCGCCGGGCCGGGGGGCGCTCGCGGGTGATCCAGGCCCGCCAGTCCGCGGACCAGGCTCCGGCAGAGCGAGGCGTCCAGTCGGAGCGGTGCAGGCGCCACTTCGCGTCGGCAGCCTTCAGCCCTTCCTCGCCGAGGCGGTCGAGGTGGCCCTGCTGGCGGGCCCAGGCGTGGGTTGCTGGGTCGACCTGCCACTCGCCAGCCGGGACGACGGCCGCACCACTACTGCTGTACCTCCGGTTCAAATCACGTTCACTAGGGTTCTGGGGGGTGGAATCCGTACCGTGAGGGGTTCGGATTCCTGCCCTTCGACGGGTCGGATTCCGTCGCGAGGATGTGGAATCCGACCCGGTCGGATTCCTGCGCGAGGGGTCGGAATCCGCGCTCCGCCGGGGCCAGATTCCGTACCGCTGCAACCCCTTCTCGGCGTCGGCGTCGAGGTCCGGAACGGGGTCGGAGTCCGTCGGGGGCTCGACGTAGGCGTCGGGGTCCTCGTGGCGCACGGCTGCGACCTTGGCCAGCCAGGAGGCCGCTCGGGGCAGGCGGTACACCGAGCTTCGCTTGGGGCCCTGAAGGTGTCCGCGCTCCACCAGCTCGCCGCTCTTGTCCAGCGCGGCCAGAGCGTCGCGAACGGCGGTGCGACTAGCGTTCGTCCGCTTCATCAGGTCGGGTACGGAGGCCCAGACCACGCAGCGCTCGTCGGGAACCCGATCCGCGACCGCCAGGAGGACCAGCCGCGCGGTGCCCCTACTGGAGCTGTGGTCGAATACCCATTCACGTACGTCCTTGCTCATCGGCCGCCCCGATCGAGCGAGCGGTGGTGGCCGCGCACCAGACCGGCGCCGGCAGACCCGGTGCGTGGGCTGGAGGGTGCTGCGGCCAGGGTGGCTGCCGCGCGGACAGGCCGGACGGGCCTTTTGCGCAGGGCGGGACCCATGTAAGAATCTCCTTTGGTGTTGCCACGCTGAGACGCCCCGTGGAAGGGATCAGCGTGGTGATGGTGGCGATCACCGCCCTTGCACGGGCGGTACAGCCGTTAGCGTCCGGCGTCCGGGAGTTGCACCTCTCGGGCGCCGCCGCTGTATCAGGACCTATCCGGTCCGAAGTTTCTGCACGTCACAGCTCTCTGTTCGCGTCGGTCGGGCTTCTGGCCGACTGGGGACGACGAACATACGCACGGCTTGGCGTCAAGGTCCAGAGTTGGCTCTTAAACCCTGTAGAAGTCGCGGGAGCGGGCGCGACGGCGATGGAGCGATCATGGGCGGATTCCCTGGCGGGTGCGTCTGGCGTGAGGTCGGCGCGACCCTTCCTGGGCCTCACCAGCAGCTCAACACTTCAGTGAAGCTGCGATCGGAAACCTACGCCACAGTGATCCCTTCTTGTCAATACTGAAGTGAAGCGCCTTGGATGTTGGCCCCTGAGGCTGCACTGCAGTACAGTCCGGGGCTCAGCGTGCAGATGGGAGGAGTCGGATGGTGGAGTCCAGCGAACCGGTGGGGGCGCCAAGCGGCGCGGCCGGCGCTCGGCGCTCTTTGGCCGACAAGCTCAACCACCTCTTCGAGACCAAGAAGAACCCTGCGACCGGCAGGCCCTACACCAATGCCGAGGTGGCCAGGGCGACTTCCATGTCGGAGAGCGCGATCAGTCAGCTCCGGAGCGGGGCCAAGCCCAACCCCACCCTCACGACGGTGGAGAGGCTCGCCGGTCACTTCCATGTGAAGGCGCAGTACTTCTTCTCGGACTATGACGCCGAAGAAGCCGAGAAGGTGCGCGCCACCATGGAACTGATCGAGGCGGTGGCCGACAGCGAGGTCCGCGGACTAGCGCTTCGCGCCAACGGCCTCTCGGCGGACAGCCTCAAGATGATCACTGACGTGATCAACCAGGCGCGTCGCTGGGAAGGGCTCGACAAGCCCGCTCCGTGACGTGACCCTTCTCACCCACTGGGCGGATTTGGCCTATATGCCTTCTAGGTCCTTCAAGATCACATTGAGGGGCCGTCTTGTCGTGTGCAAAGCTCCGCTGGAACCACGCGGAATGATGGGTTCCGGTTAGTGCAGGCCGCGCCAGCGCCGACTCGGGGGCTACAGCAAGGATCTCGTCCATGTTCAATCGGCGTTTCGCGCGCAAAGAGGCGCAGCTGAGGCGACTCTGTGAGGAGCAACTGCGAGGGATCGAGATATCGGATCCTGATGCGGTGGATGAAATATGCCGACAGCTCGCCATCAAGCGGGGCCGTCCGCTTTACCTCCACGAACTTCCTGAAACTGGCGGGGCGAACGCTCCCTGCGGAATGGTCCTGTCATTCGACCACGGGGATTACGTGTTCCACGTGGCGGCAACCAGTGAACGGCATCGCGCGCAGATCGTGCGTCATGAGCTGGCCCATCTCCTGCTCGGACACGCCGGGACCAACGAGAGCGTTGTGAAAGCGCTGCTGGGCGTCCTCCCCGACGGGGTGGATCCTGCGGCTGTTCTCTCGGCCCTGGCCCGGACAAGCTACGACAGCGAGAGCGAGTACGACGCCGAGATGGCCGCCTCCTGCCTCGGAGAAATCTTCCGCGACCTCGCTCACTCCGGCCGCGAACACGGCCGCTCCGGTTTGGTCTCGCGGCTCGACGACGCGCTGGTCCACCCGCGGAGGAACCGCCGCTCATGACCACACCGACCATCATCGCCGGCATCCTCTGGCTGGTGGCTCTCTGGCGGCTGCCGGCGATCCGGCACTCCCACAAGCAGCGGAGCCTGGCGCTGACCCTGGTAGCCCTCGCGGCAGCAATGACCTTCGAGGTGCCCCAGGTCAAGGAGATGGTCGATGCCGCCGTGGGGGCCGAGGCCAGGCTGTCACCGCTACTGAAGCACCTGCTCGGTGTCACCTCGGCGGCCTACCTGCTCGACTTCGTCATTGCGGTTGTCCGACCACAGGGCCTGGCACGCCGTACGCGGCTGGTGGCCGCGGGCGTGACCCTGCCCCTCATGCTCACCTTCTACGCCTTGGCGAACTGGACTCCCGACGGACCGGTCCGGCTCGGTGAAGGCCGCGGGGCCCTCTTCCCCGTTCTCTACATGACCGTCTTCACGCTGTACATCGGCATCGCGATGGTCGTAGCCACATGGCTGTTTCTCGGCGGGGTCCGCCACAGTCGGACCTTCCTCGGGAAGGCCGGCCTCGGCTTCCTGGGCCTGGGAACTCTGCTCGGAAGCCTCTACGCCCTCCAGCGCATCGTCTTCGTGACGATTCAGCTCAGCTCCGGAACCCAGTACCCGGGCCTGGCGAATTCGCTGTCCACGACGCTCAAGCAGGCTACGGTCCTATCGGTCGCGGTCGGCGTGTGCCTTCCTCCGCTCTCCGTCGCCGTGGAGTACATCGCTGCGGCGATCACCCTGCACAAGTTGCGCCCCCTCTGGGTTCAGCTCACGGAGGCGGCCCCGCACGTGGTACTGACGACCTCCGTACGCAGGAGACGCATCCCCTTCCGGCTTGAGCGTTGCGTCATCGAGATCGAAGACGCCTGCCTGGCGCTTCGGGAGTACGTGTCGGTCGACCTTTACACGTCGGCGCAGAAGTTCGTCCTTCACCGAGCTGTCCACCCGCAGCATGCTGATGCGGTCGTGGAAGCCTGTTGGCTACGGGTGGCCGTCCAGTCCTCTCGGAATGGCGAGCGTCTACGAGGTGTGGAATACCCGCCTCTAGGCGTTACCGGACGGGACAGGGAAAGCGAGCTGTCGTGGCTGCGCCTCCTTTCCCATGCGTACTTCTCCTCACCAGTCGCTGCAGAATTCGTCCGGAAAGAACAACCGTCCAATACCCCTGCGCAGGGTAATTCGGAGGGATCTCCTCACAATGACCACTGACGTTCGCCCCCACGAGTCACTGCTGGCCCGACGGATCACTGACTGGCTTGAACCGAAGAACTGGATCATCGCCGTCACCCTGCTGGTGGGTTGGCACACCGCGCACTGGACGGGGGTGGCCTGGGGAGTCGTCGGTGCCCTGTTCGCAGCCGTCATCCCGATCACCTTCATCAAGTACGGCATCCGCAAGGGCCACTGGGGCGATCGTCACGTCGGCGCGAAGCCAGCCCGACTCGTCGTGATGGCCGTCATCCTGCTCTCGGTAGCTACCGGCATCGTCCTGATGCTCGTTGCAGGAGCGCCGCGAACGATGGTCGCGCTCATCGTCTCGATGCTGGTGACCCTGGCGATCCTCGCCGCGATCACCTTCGCCTGGAAGATCTCTGTTCACCAAGCCGTATCCGCGGGCGCGTGCGCGATGCTCGTGCAGACCTACGGCCCATGGATGGCGCTCGGCTTCCTCCTGGTCATCGTCGTCGGCTGGTCCCGTGTCGAACTGCGCGACCACACCCGCAACCAAGTGATCGCCGGCACGATCCTCGGCACCATCGTGGCCGCAGCCGTCTTCCATCTCGCTGGCTGACCCGCTCCCCGGTTGGCGACTTCACGCATGAACGAGTCCGGAAGCCGCCATGCCGGACGGACGGTCTCTCCGTTCGTCTTGGACCCGCTGGAGACCGGGTGCTCGCACCCCCGCCGGGGTGGGAGCGGTCGCGTGGTGGGCCTCGATCTCAGAGCACCTGACCCGTTCAGGGACGCGGAGTCTGAGTCAGGGGCTTGCCGGTGATGAGGTACGTGGGCCCGTCGCCGGTGCGGGCGCGTTCGACGGCCGCCAGGCGGGCGTAGGGCACTTCGCCCATCAGCTCCCGCCACTGGACGAGGTCATGGATGGCGTGCAGGTCGTGTTCGGCCGGGTCAAGGCGGATGGCGCGCAGCTGGTGGGGGGTAAGGCGTCCGCCGTCGAAGACGAACCCGACCTTGCCCATCGGCCAGTGCGGTCCGGGCAGGAGGTAGTGGGTCAGGAGCAGGCGAGGCTCACCGTGGCCGAGGTCGAGTCCTGTCTCCTCGGCGGCCTCGCGACGTGCGGTCTGCAACGGATCCTCGCCGGCGTCGGTGTTGCCGCCGGGGAACTGCCACAGCCGGTTGCCATAGATCGAGCGCAGTTGAACGGGGCGGTCGTGAGTGTCGCGGACGTACAGGCAGCCGTAGACGGTGTGATGGGGGACCGTCTTGACGTAATCGGCCCCGGACATAGGCAGCGGGCGTCCCGGGCGTCCTGGGCGGTGGTCGAAGGGGATCGCCAGGACGCCCAGGTCTTCCTGCTCGGGCGAGTAGATGGTGCGCAGAGTTTGCAGAAGTTCGTCGGCGCTGGCATTGGCGTCAATGCGGCGGAGGTCCTGGGCGCGGAGCAACTCTGCGAAGGAGGCGTGTAGCGCGGGGGGTCCGGCGACGACGTCGAGCTGCCGGTCGCTGCCGCGGTCGTGGAAGACCAGGGTGTCTCCTTCGGCGATGGCCTGCCTGCGGGATGTGGCGGTGCGCACCTCGATCGTTTTGTGGCCGGCCTCCACCTGGGCGTAGTAGCGGGGGAGCAGGTGCATGTGGTGCTCCCGCCGCGGCTTGTGCGGGGTGGGCTGAGGAAGAGGCGTGGGGGCGGACTGGGCGCTGTCAGACACGGTCGCCTCCGGCGAGCGCGGCGGTCTGGGGCTGCTGGGCAAGGGGCGGGGTCAGCCACTGGAAGACGAGGCGGGAGGCGGTCTTGTCCACGACGACGCCGTCGGCGGGGAGGTCGTGGTCGGGGGTGGTGGCCGGGTGGACGGCCATCGGGGGGTATCCGGTGGGGCGGATGTGCTGGTCCCAATCCCGTACGCACTGGGCCAGGCGCTCGGCCATCGCGGGTCCGGCCGGTCCGTGCGACCAGACCACGAACTCGTGCCGGGACTCCTGCGGCGTGGCGCCCTGGCGGCGGGGGACGCAGGTCAGGTAGGCCAGGGACCCCTCGGCCACGAGTGCCGGCAGGTGCTCGGCGCCGGCGGCGAGCAGTGGGGTGTCGGTGGCGCGGTCGCAGGTGAGAGCGCAGGCACCGGGCAAGGTGGTGGTGGCGTAGATCTGCAGGGTGTCGTACGGGCTCTTGCCCGGGAGGAGCACGCCGGTGGGCAGTTCGTGCCGCTCGGCGTGGAGAGCTTCCTCCAGTCCTTCGCTCTGGGGCGGGGGGCCGTCGTGGACGTGCACCTGCACCCGCCCGTCCGCCAACATGAGCACCGGGCTGGGACGGGTAGCGACACCGCGGTCACGGACGAATCCGCACACCGTCCAGCCCCGCGCGTGCAGTACGTCGCCGCGCCGCTGGAGCGTGACGGCGCGCGTGTAGCCGTGGATCGACAGCGGCAGCACCAGGTGGCCGCCCTCGGCGAGCTGGGCGCGCCAGGCGGGGGCGACGTCCCAGCAGTTGTAGGTGATCATGCTGCCGTCGAAGCCACCGCGCGGTACGAGGTGGGCCGGGGCGCCGAGGGCCGCGTCGCCTTCGACGACGCTGACAGCTCCGCTGCCGGCCTCCGCGTTGAAGGCCCGGGTACGGCGTACGACCCACGGGTCGATGTCGACGCTGACCACGCGTCCTCCGGCTCCGGCGGCGTGGGCGATCAGCTCGGCGTTGTACCCGCCGGAGCCTGCCTCGAAGACGCTCGCGCCCGGCGTCAGGCGCAGGCTCTCGACCATGTCGGCCTGCAGCCACGCCGCGGAGACCGAGCTGATGGCCGTCCCGGTCTCGTCGCGTCGGGTGACGACGGCCCGGTCGCCGCCGTCGTACGCGTCCGCCAGGCTCACTTCCGGGGCGAACCGATGGCGGGGCACGGTCCGCAGCGCGTCGCGGACGGGTTCGGAGGGGGCCCAGCCGCCGTCGATCACCGTCTGGGCCATCTCCTGGCGCAGACGGGCGGCCTCTTCCGGCTCACCGGGCACGGGCGGCCGCTCGGCGGCGAGCGGGTAGGACACGACCGATGGCAGGTCCGGGATGACGCCGGGCCACACGCTGTCGAGCGCGAGTGCGGCCGGGACGAAGACGTCCCCGACACGGGCGAGAGCGTGCAGGTCGAAGAACTCCCATCGGGCGAACTTGTCCGCCTCCGCGTTGGTCAGGGTCCCCGTCCACGCGGTGATGCGGACGACGGCCGTGAGCCGCGGGATGCCGTGGCTGTCGTCGACCAGCATCGTCACCACATGCGCATCGCTCAGGTTGGCGACCAGTCCTGTCTCCTCGGCGAGTTCGCGCACCGCGGCGGCGGCGAAGCCCTCCGGGCCGGTGGTCTTGCCGCCCGGCAGCTCGAGCATGCCGCGCGTCGACCGGCCGAGCAGGACCCGGCCGGCGTCGTCGGTGACGACGGCGAGAGCGCCGGTCAGAGCATGACCGGTGGTCGGTCGCTTCTCGACCGCCCGGGTAGCGAGCGGGCGTGGCCCGCGCAGCACCAGGAAGGCCAGACCGTCCGCGTCCAGCCGCTCCGCCGTCTCCCATCCCGCACCGAGCAGCGTGATCTCGTCCTCGTCCAGGGCGATCCCGCACCGCTCCGCAGGGGTGTTCTCGACGGTCGGGGTGATGACGACGAGCGCGCCGCCCTCCCGCAGCCGCCGGCTCAGCTCGTGAACGAGCCGGTTGCGGTCCCGCACGAACGGATACGCCAGCCGCATCGTGATCAGGTCGTACCCGTCCTCGTGCAGCGGGGCCGGGTCGTCGCGTTCGATATCCAGCCGCAGCCAGCGCACGCTCTCGATGCCGGCGTGCTCCTCGCGGGCCCGGGCGACCGCGCTGTCCGCGAAGTCGACCGCGTCCACGGTGTAGCCGGCCCTGGCCAGGTGGGCGGCCAACTCCCCCGTGCCGCAGCCCACCTCCAGCGCCCGGCCGCCGCCCTCGGGTACCGGGACGTGCTCCGCAAGGAGGTGCCGTTCGCGCTCACCGAGTCGCCGCCACCCCTTCCCCTCGCCGTAGTGCTGCTCCCACTCGCCGCGCTCTGTGTACGTCAACGTGCTGCTCCTCGTGTCGGTCGGGTGGGGATCAGGGGCGCTGCGGGTTGCGCAGCCGGGCCAGGGTGCGCCGTCCGCGCTCGACCAGCTCGGGGTCACCGTGGGTGGTGCCGTAGGCGATGCCGGAGACGGCGTCGAGGACGGACAGGACCGTGAACTGGGCCTCCTCTGCCGGGGTGAAGGGGCGACCGTAACCGTCCATCACGGCCTGGAAGAGGTCGGGCCGACCGTGCCAGGCGTCGGAGAGCCGTACGAAGTCCCGCACGGCCGGGCCGCCTTCGGCCCGTTCGAAGTCTCTGACGTAGAGGACGTCGGCCCTCTCGTCCCAGCGCAGATTGCGGAGCTGGAAGTCCCCGTGCGTCGGCACGCTCTCCACGGGGGACAGGCCAGCGGCCCTCTCGGCGGTGGCGCGGATGAACTCCTCGTCGCCGGGCGCGAGATGAGGCAGGGCGCCGGCCAGGTGCCGCTCCACCTTGCCCGACGGAGGGGTGTCGGCGGCCGGCCGGGGCGGGGTGCTGTGGTGGATGGCCGCCGCGAGCTGCCCGATGCGGTGGAAGATCCGGCGCTGCTGCTCGGGCGAGTGGACGGCGCCGTGCAGGGTGCGGCCGCCCACCGCGGTGAGCACGACGGCCCGCAGCGCGGGGTCGGCGGCCACCAGCCGGGGTGCGGCCGCACCGAGGCCGGGGACCCAGCTGCGCAGGGCGTCGACTTCGCGGTGGTGGAAGCGGTCGTTCTGGTGGATCTTGATGTACCACTCGCCGCCCTCGGCGCCGACCGCCCGCCATACGCGGCTCTCCTCCCGAGCCCAGGACACGTCCGTCCACGCGGTGATCCGCCCTACCGCCTGCTCGGCGAACGTGCGCACCGCCCGCTCCGGGACCGTGCCGCGCGTGGCAGGGTCTGGCACCAGGACCAGCCGGTCGACGGACCGGTCGTAGGCGATCGGGTCGCCGGGCTCCTGGAAGTGCACGGCCATCCGCGCGCCGGCCCGGTAGGCATCCAGCCCGGCCCGGCAGTACGCCACCATCGGCTCCGGCAGGGCGTCGAAGGAGAACCACCCCATGGCGTCGCACACCTGGTGCTCCCTGACCTCCGGGGTGCCTTCCCACCGCCGCACCTCGAAGAACATCCCGACCCTGGCGTCGCCGCCAGGGGCGCGGTGGTGCACGGTGACGGCCGCCCGGACATCAGCCGGGTCGATGACGACACCGGACTCCTCCTCGGCCTCGCGCACCAGAGCGGTGACCATGTCCTCCCACGGGCCGTCCAGGTGCCCGGAGACGAGATGCCAGCAGCCGGCCGCGTACACGTCACCAGCCCGCCGGGACAGCAGCACCTCCGGCCCCGATGCGCCGTCGCGTACGGCGATCAGGCGGACGTCGAGCGGCTCGGTGTGCCGCCGGGCGCCGCTCACGCCGTACCGCCGGGGCGGCGCGCGAGCAGCACGGTGAACACCGCGTCCTCCGTCAGGACGCCGCCGTCGGCCTGGTCCTGGAGCAGCCGGAGAGCGACGGCCTCGAAGTCGGGGTGGCGGCCGGCGAACAGGGCGGGGCGAGCGAAGCTGGTGGTGCGCAGGTAGCCGATGACCTTCTCGGGCGCCCAGGTACGGGAGACGGGGAAGCGGTGCTCGGTCACCTCGCTGAACGCCGAGTCGGCCAGGTCGTCCTCGTAGGAGCGGCCCGGCCCGTCGTAGGTGCCGCGGGTGCCCGCGCGGCGGTCTTCGCCGAGGTAGCTCTGGATCAGCTCCCGTAGGGCGGCCGTCCAGTCGGCCTCGTGGGTCCAGAGGCTGCCGTCGCCCATGATCGCCATGACCGCGTGGGGTGCGGCGATCCGGTCGGCCATGGACAAGACTTCCGGGCGGGCCATCCAGTTGGTCGGCGCGCTCACCCTCTTCACCAGCCCATTTGGGAGTAGAGGCGGCCTTCAGCGATCCCGGTGATGGCCGTGCGGGTGTAGGAGACCAGGCGGTCCGGGAGCTCGTGCCGCGGCCACCACTGCCAGGTCAGGCACTTGTCGGGCTCGCGGACCTCGGGGGCGCCCTCCCATCGGCGGGCCCGGAAGATGAGCTGCAGCAGGGGCTGGCTGCCCGGGGCGTCGACGACGTGGACGACGTGTGCCAGCTCCACGTTCACGGGGTCGATGACCAGCCCTGCTTCCTCCCACGCCTCGCGGACCAGGCACGCGAGGGCGGACTCTTGCTCGCACCGCCCGGCGAGGTAGTGCCAGGTGTCACCCGCGTACTTCGAGTCGGGATGACGCAGTCCGAGAAGCACACGGCCCTGGGCGTCTTCGATGTGGAGGTGTACCCCGACGCCGTTCAGCACCACCCGGCTGCCCCCGTCCCACACGGGAGGAGCCGCGGCCGGCTTGTTGTCCGGGGAGTTCTCGGCCGCGTGCCGGCGAATCAGGTCCCGGGTGGCGGGGCTCAGGCGCAGCCGGTCCAGCTCGTCCACTACGAACCAGCGCAGCAGCACACCCTCGTGCAGCGCGAGTCGGTCGGGGTGGCCACGCCACTGGCCGGCGAAGACTTGGATCGGGACGCTGAGGCCGTCGATGCTGGTTGCGGCCTCCACGGCGTAGGGCCGTACGTTTTCGAGGCGGAGGCCGGGTACCTCCTCGGACAGTTCGCGCAGGAGGGTGCCCTCAAGGTTCTGGTCGTCGCGTGTGCGGCCGCCGCCGAGAAGGGCGAACGCCCCCGACTCCCAGATGACGCCGGGCTTGTGGTCGCGCAGATGAAGCAGGTAGCGGCCTTGTCCGTCGTGGATCAGCGCGGAGGCGTTGACGGGCTCCGGCCTCCCGTCCAGACCGTGGGCGCGGGCCTCCAGGAGCTTGGCGCGCAAGGTCGAGGAGTGGACGTCGGTGAACTCGAGCCAGCGGGCGCTGGAGACCTCCTCCTCCTGCAGGGTGAGCCGGGGGAGCTGCTCGGGCACAAGGCAGAAGACGAAGCGGAAGTCGAAGTGCTGGTGGGCGCCCTCGCCCTTGGCCGGGTTGGCGTCGATGTCGTGTACGTCGATGTCGATCGGGGCGCCGAGGAACTGCGGGGTGAGACAGAGGTCCCCCGGCCGCAGGCCGGTTTCCTCACAGACTTCCCGCAGGGCCGCCGCCAACAGCGTTCGGTCCTTCTCGATGTGGCCTCCCGGGGTGAGGAGCAGCCCCGTGCCCCGGTGACCGATGTGGAGCACGCGCTGTTCACGGTCGATGACGGCCGCGCTGCACGTGACGTGGCCGGGGAGCGTCGCGCGGTCGGCTGGGTGGTCGTCGCCCTCTAGGAGGGACAGCAGTCCGGCGAGGGAGTCCTGTTCGTGCGGATGCCGGGCCAGGTACGCCTCGGCGGTCGTGCGGATGTGGGAGCGGCTGAGCGGCACGTCATCACCTCGGGACGGCAGAGGAGGAGCAGGGGTGTCCGCAGCGGCGGCCGGGGGTGCGGCGGGGCGCGCGGAGGTGGCGCCAGGGCGGCTCACGCGGGGGTCTCGTGCTTGTCGCCGTCCGGTTCGGACGTGATCTGATAAGACAGCAGCTTGCGGAACAGGCCCGGCTGTTGGGATAGCTGGGCGTAGGTGCCTTCCTGGACGATCTTGCCTTCGTCGAGGACGACGATGCGGTCGGCGATGGCGACGTTGGTGATGCGGTGGGTCACCAGCAGCACCGTCCGGTCCCGGGCGAGGGTCCGCAGCCGCTGGAAGATCCGGTACTCGGCGCGGGGGTCGAGGTTGGCCGTCGGCTCGTCGAGGACCAGCAGACCGGCCGGGCGGAAGAACGCCCTGGCCAGGGCGATGCGCTGCCACTGGCCGCCACTGAGTTCTTCCCCGTTCAGCCATTCGCGGGCCAGGAGGGTGTCCAGGCCAGCGCCGAGCTTGTCGACGACCTCGTCGGCGTCGGCCGCCTCGCACGCCTCGCGGACCGCTGCGTCGCCGCGCGCGGTGGGCTGGCCCTGGGTGACGTTCTCGCGCACGGTCAGCGGCCAGTGCGCGTAGTCCTGCGGCACGAGGGCGACCTGCCGCCACAGGGCCTGCGGGTCGGCATCGGCGGTGGGGACGCCGTCCCACAGCACTTGCCCGTCTGTTGGGAGGTAGAGGCCACTGACCAGCTTCGACAGCGTCGACTTCCCTGAGCCGTTGAAGCCGACCAGCGCGGTGACCTCGCCGCGCCGCAAAGTGAGGGAGACGCCGGACAGGGCGTCGCGGTCCTTACCGGCGTAGCGGTGGGTGATCGCCTTGACCTCGATCGTCTCCGGCGGTGCGGGGTGGTGCGGGCCGCGGCGCATGCGGAAGCCGCCGGCCTTGTCGAGGAACCCGGTCCAGTCGTCCATGTACAGCCCGGTACGCACCGCGCGGGCGCCGACCGCCACCAGGCCGCGGACCGACATACCGGCGGTCTGCAGGGCGAAGACGGCCGTGCCGGCATGCCCGACGGTGATCCGGCCGGTCGCGAGCAGCCACACGACCGCCGCCCACACCACCGCCGACCCCAGGCCGCCGCACACCGCGCCGACCAGCGACATGCGGGCGCCCTGGTCAGCCGCGGCCCGGTCCTCGCGGTTGATCCGGGCAACGGTGCTGCGGTAACGGCCGGAGAGGAAGGGAGCCATGGTGCCGGCGCGGATCTGGTCGGCGGCGTCCTTGGTGTAGATGTGCCAGCGCAGGACCGACAGCATCCGGTTGTCGCCGTTGCTGCGGAGATTGGCCAGATAGCGGGCACGGGCGGCGCTGACCTGGGCCACGGCCTGCGGGAGGCTGGCGGCGACGAGGAGGGGGAGGAGGACCCAGTGCACGCCGGCCAGGACGATCGCTCCGGCGAGGAAGGCGGCGGCCGAGGCGATCAGGTCCTGGCCCTCGTTGATCAGGTCGCCGGTGACCTGGGCGCCCCGGTCGGCGGCCTCGCGGTCGCGGTTGAAGTCGGGATCGTCGTAGGCGCACAGCTCGACCTCGGCGCAACCGGTGAGCAGCATCTGCTCGGCCTCGCGGGACATCAGCGGGCCCAGCCGGGAAGAAAGCCAGTTGACGGTGATGCCCAAGAGCGCGCGTACGCCGGCGGCTCCGGCGAGCAAAGCGACGGAGGGCCATGCCTGAAGGAGGCGGTGGTAGACGTCGCCGTCGCGCAGCAGGGCGGTCAGGGTGCCGGCGATGGCGACCAAGCCCAGGGCCTGCATCACGCCCGTGATTAGCTGGCACAGCAGGAGGCCGACGGTCGCGCGCCGGTCGACCCGCCAGGCCAGGGCCAGCGAGCGACGGACCAGTTGCGGCAGGCGCCGAGCCATGTCGCGCATCCGGATGGAGCGACCGGCCGCCTCGCGGCTGCCGGTCAGGTCGACGTACCGCATCTGCGCCTCGGGCGCGGTGGCCGCCGCCGAGGGGGCGGAAGCGGAAGCGGAGGAGGGGGCGGGCGACGGCGCGGTGGTGGTGCGCGGGCCCGGAACGCTGTCGGCTGATGCATCGGTGGGCTCACTCACGCCGCCCACCCCGTACCCGAGCGTTCTGAGGTGCGCGTGCCGTCAACGCTGAGAGGGGGAAGGCTGGGCCGCCGTTCGATTTCGGGAGGCTGCTGCAGGGGGGTGGGGGTGGGGTGCATGGCGTCCTCCGTCTGGGCGTCGGTGTGGCACTGATGCTCTAAAAACGCGGTGGATCTGGTCCCGTCACGGCCTGTTCAGAGGGCATTTGGTGAACGTGAGTTCTAAAGCCGGGGTTGGGCCGTGCGGGCTCCGGGGTGTCGTCGTTCAAACTCGTTCGATCAGGTCAGACCACTCCTTCGGGGGGTTGCGGACATCACGAACCAGGGCCGCGGCGTACGACGGCGGCCTGGGGCGGTGATCGGAGGTGGAAGGGCGGGAGCGGGTCAGGTGTCGAGGACGGTGAAGGCGACCGCGGGGAAGCGGCGGCCGTTGACCTGGAGGGCGACGGAGTAGGAGCCAGGGGAGACCTTCCAGCGTGCGGTCGAGCGCAGCGGGTGCGCCTTGGCGAGTCGTAGCTCCTGACCCGGCTTGGCGGTGGCGCGACGCACGAAAGCCACCTTCTCCTGTGGCCGGCCGCTCGGTCCCGTAGTCGCGATCACGATCATCACGTGGACGGGAGTGGTCGCAGTGGCGGTGAGCGCGGCGGAGAAGTCCAGGGTGTCGCCGTCGCGGAGTTCGGTGCTCTGCAGGATGAGCGGCGTGAGGGAGATCGGTGCGTCGTGGGGGTAGCCGAGGAGGGCGTAGGCGGGTGGCCAACCCTCCTTCAGCCGGTTCATCAGGGCGTTGCGGGCGAGGAAGGCGAACTGCTCGCCGTTGACCCGGCCCGAAGCCTTCCACCGGTGGAGCGTGGCCAGCGCGAGGTCGGGCTGGGCGGCGGCGATGTCTCCGAGGTGGTTGGCCACGGAGGTGCGGACGTAGAGGTGCGGGTCGTCGTAGAGGGTCTCGAGGACGGGGAGGCTCGCGTCGGCGGGGAGCCCGATCCGTGGGGCCCAAGGGAGCAAGGGCCGGGTGGCCTCGCTCGCCAGCCGCCGTACCCGGAAGTCCTCATCGCGGCTCCACGCGTCGACGGCCTTCATCGTCTCGTCCGGGAAGTCGGCGAGAAAGTGCCGTACCGGGAGCTCAGCGGAGAAGTACCCCGTCATGCGGGCCAGCGCGGCAAGTGACCGTTCAAGATGCTCGGCGGTGCGCAGGTACCGGGAGACGTAGTCGGAGTGCGGGCTGTAGAGGTGCAGCCCGAAGTCGTTGGTCACCCCGGCGGCCGAGGGCGTCGGGGGCAGGGAGCGCAGCAGGATGTCGAGCGCGTCGGGGCCGCCGGCCGGGAGGTGGTCGTGCAGGCCCTGGCTGGTCCGGGCGATCCGGGCGCTCAACTCCAGCCGGGGAAGGTCCGCCATCACCGATGCCACGAAGCCCTCAGTGTCGAACTCAGGCCACACGCCGTGGACTTCGCGGCCGATACGGGCGATGCGCTCGGCGTTGAGAGCGGTCTCTTTCAGGGGAACCTTCGCGGTCATGGACAAACCCTAGGGCTGGCTGCGGGGGCATCCCTCGTGTTCTCGCCGCAGGTCATCCGGCGGTGTGAACGCGGGGGTTCTCGGCTATCGGACGGCGGCGCGGTACAGCAGCCGGCGGTGCCGGGAGCTGTCGCAGGGAGAGGCGGTGTGGAGGGTGGCGAGGTTGTCCCACACGACCAGGTCGCCCTGGCTCCAGCGGTGGCTGTAGACGTAGGGCGCGCTGGTCGCGTGCTGCAGCAACTCCTCCAGCAGAGTCCGGGCCTCCTGCTCGGCGAGTGTGGTGATGCCGCTGATCACCATGGAACCGAGTAGCAGGGAGCGCGCCCCCGTGACGGGATGGGGCAGGACGAGCGGATGTACGGCCTCCGGACTCGCGGCCAGGCTTCCGGTTACGATCGACGACTGCCCGCCGCTGGCCTGGCTCTGGAGCGCGCCGAGTTGCGCGAGCGAGTGCCGCGCACGCATCGGGCCGATTCGCTGTCGCACGGCATCGGGGAGGTCGGAGTAGGCGCGGGTCGCGTCGGCGAAGCGGGTCTCGCCGCCGCGTTGGGGGGTGATGACCGAGTAGAGCATCGTCGCCGAGGTGAGCTGGGGCTTGAAGCTGTTGTCGGCGTGCCATTCCTCCTCGTTGTCCCCGTCGTAGACGCCGATGTGTCTGCCGTCCTCGACGATGTTGCTGATGACGGTCAGGCCCGGGAAGCCGCCGACGGCGTACCGGCGGTCGACGCTGGTGTCGACCGTTCCGAAGCAGGAGGCGACGGTCAGCAGGTCGGCGTGGGTCAGGTGCTGGCGGGGCACGATCAGCAGCCGGTACTGATGCAGGGCCGCGGCCAGATGGGGCGCGAGGTGCTCGGCGTCGGTCGCGAGGTTGGTGTCGACGACGGCGCCGAAGCCGCTCTTGTCGAGCGGGCGCAGCGACAGGTCCATCGTCACTCCTTCCGGACGGTGATCGGGGCGGTCAGAACCGGGGCGAGGGCTGGAAGACGCTGATGTCCTTGACGCCGGAGGCGGCCATGCACAGCCGCTCGATGCCGATGCCGAGTCCGACGCTGCCGGCGGGGACGCGTCCCGTGTCGATCGCCTCCCTGGCCAGGGCCTGCTCGTCGTCGTACAGGTCCACCGCGCGGGCCCGGTCGACGAAGGCGGCTCCGTCGGGCTCGTCTTCGTAGCCGTGGACGACCTCGATGCCGTCGACCAGGACCTCGAAGCGGTTGAGGACGGCCGTCGTGCCGGGCGTCAGGCGGGCGCACGGCTCGTCTCCGCCGACCGGGTACTCGGTCAGGAACAGCGCGGCGCCGGCGCTCTGGACCTCGACCTCGCGCTCCACGTATTGCCCGAGCACCGTCTTGAACGGCACGTCCGCGCTCATGCCCAGGTGTGCGGCCATCCGCGCGGGCAGATCACCGAGGGGCTCGCGGTGCAGGTCGATGCCGAACTTGTCACGGATGTGGCCGGCGACGGAGACGCGCTGCGGGGCATAGGGCAGGTGTGGGCGGATCAGCCTCTCGGCGAGCGCCAGGAGGAAGTCGAAGTCCTCGCCGGCGGCGTAGAGGTCGAGCATCTGGAACTCGGGCGCGTGCAGCTCGTCGGGCTTCTCGGGCCGGAAGCATGCGCCGATCTCGAAGACGCGCGGGTGATGCTCCAGGTTCACGCGCAGGGCCGGGCCGATCATGGCCCGCAGGAACCGCCCGCCGTCGTGGTCCACGGGCAGACGGCGCCCTGGACCGAGGTCGGCTCGGCGCATGGTCGGGGTAGTCACCTCGACGAAAGCCTCGGCGCGAAGGGTGTCCCGGAGGGTGAACAGCAGGTCGGACTTCATGACGACGGGGTTGAGCACGGAGGCTCCTCAAGGCCGTTGTTTCCGGGCGGAGTTCGCGGGAAGCCGGGCCCCACGGTGATCTGGGACTCGGGCCCTCGGCGAGGCCACAACGTAGCCGCGCCCCGGCGAACGGCAGAAGCCCTCCCACCCCTCCGGCCGCGGCCAACGGGCCCGAAACGGGGCCCATCCAGGAACCAACTTCGGCATAAGAGCAGCTCAGAAGCGGTGTGCGCGCAACAGTGACGCAACGGTTCCGTGCAACCGGCGCAACGGCCAGAGCCGTTGCGGCCCTCCTCGGCCGAGTTCTAGCGTGACTGGCCAAGCGCCCGGCGTGACCGCCACGCAACGCTCCTCCACAGGCGGAGGGGGCGTGCTGAGGCGAGGCCCTCTTCACCGGCGTGCGCCCACGCCACGGCGTGCCGAGCCGACGGTTCAACACCTCACCGGACCCGCGGCCCGGCAGTTCCACAGCCCGATCACCCGGACTCGCGGATTACCCGCGACCGAGCAGGGAGAACTCGATGACCGCTACCGCTGGAATGACCCCGGACACCGACCTGAAGGCCGGCATGCGCCCCGACGCGGCGGACCTGAAGCTCGGGATGCGCCCCGACGCCGAGCTGAAGGCCGGCATGCGTCCGGACGCCTCCACCCTGAAGGTCGGCATGCGCCCCGACGCCGCCGTGCTGAAGGTCGGCATGCGCCCCGACGCCGCCGACCTGAAGGCCGGCATGCGCCCGGACAGCGCCCTCGTCGCCGCCTGACCGGCGGCTGATCCACCCCTTCGTCGTACTCCGGCGCGCCCGCCCAACGGCAGGCCGCCCGTGCGGTCCGCCCTGCGGGGGCGCGCCGGAGTACGGCCCCGCTCTCATCCGCACCGCGTCGACTGGAGAACCTGATGGGCAGCCCCGCCGCCGGCAGGACCCGCAACGGCACCGGAGCCTCCGGCCCGGTGCGCAAGGCCCTCGGCCAGCAGCTCATCGCCGACCTGGAGAAGCTCTGCGGGCGGCCGCCCATCGGCCTGTGGGACGTCGCCTGGGACCTCATGGCCATCGCCGCCGCGGCGATCGCCGGCCACCTCGTCGGTCACGTCGCCGGCCCCCTGCTCGCGGTCTGCTACATCGGGGTGCGCCAGCGCCACCTGTCCAACCTCGGCCACGAGTGCGTGCACTCCAAGCTCATGGCCACCCGCCGCGCCAACCGGATCGTCGGCTACCTTCTGACCGGCCTGCTCGGCGAAGGGTTCGAGCCCTACCGCAGCAGCCACTACGTCCACCACGCCAAGCTCGGCTCCGACGACGACCCGATGTTCCAGTCCTACCGCGCCGGCAACATCCGCGCCGCGGGCCGGGCACCGAGCCGCCGTGCCTTCGTCCTGCGGGTCATCGTGCGCAACGCCCTGTGGCGGCTGCCGAAAACCGCGGTGCTGACCCTGCTCACCCGCGCGCCGGGGGAAACCTGGCGGGCCCTCGCCGCCCGGGCCGTGCTGTGGGCGGGCGTCGTCGCCGCGCTGTGGCCCGTGGGCGGCGCGCCCTACCTGCTGCTCTACTGGCTGCTCCCCCTCGTCCTGATACGGCCCGTCGTCACCTGGATCACCGATCTCGGCAACCACGCCGGGCTGATCGAGAACGGCGACATCCTCCTGCAGACCCGCGGCTGGACCTCCCACTGGCTCACCCGGCACCTGCTCGGCGGTCACCTCGACGACATGTTCCACCCCATCCACCACTGGTGCCCGCAGATCCCCTGGCGGCGCCTGCCCGAGGCCCGCGCCCTGGCCGCCGAGCACCTGCCGCGCTTCGGCGAAGTGCCGTGGTGCTCCGGCTACTTCTTCCGGCGCCGCGCCACCCCCGACCAACCGTGCGTGATCGAGGACATCATCACCCGGCTCGCCGCCCCCGCCGCCTGCACCCCGGCCCGGCACGCCTCGGCCGCCTGACCTGATCCCCGCCCGACCTCCGAACCCCGTACGGCACCACCCCGCCCCGGCCGCGCATCTCGCGCGCCGGAGGCGAGGGCGCGCCGTCGCCCGCCGCCGAGGAGGCGGCCCACCATGCCCCAACCCGCGCCCGCCTCGCCGGCCTTGAACAGCTTCGACGAGTTCACCCGGCTCGACGAGGTCGTCCTCGGCCGCGCCGAGCACTACGACGCCCACCACACCGACACCTCGTGGCGGCTGTTCTTCTACGACAACGTCGCCCCCGTCCTCGGCCGGCACACCAGCCCGACGGGAGAGGAGCTCCTGGCGATCCCCGCGCAGCTGGTCGACGAGCTCAACGAGGACATCGCCAGCTTGGCCGACGCCCTGACCGGATGCGGAGTGAAGGTCCTGAGGCCCGCCGCCCCGGGCAAGGACGTCGACATCCGCTCCCCGCACTGGGATACCCGGGCCACCCCGCCGCTCAACGTCCGCGACCAGACCATCATCCTCGGCAACACCATCGTGGAGACCGCGCCCCACGTCCGCGCCCGGATCTTCGAGAACGACCTGCTCAAGCCCGCGTTCTACCGCTACTACCAGGAGGGTGCGAACTGGGTGAGCATGCCGCGCCCGGCCCTGGCCCGCGGCTCCCTGGACACTTCCTACTTCACCAGCCAGGACCTGGACGTCAGCCGCGCCATGGACGGCGAGAGTGCCGGCGCGATCGAGGGCCTGGGCCTGGAGATGGTCTTCGACGGCGCGCAGTGCATGCGCCTGGGCCGCGACGTCCTGGTCAACGTCGCCAACCACAACCACGAACTCGCCTTGCGCTGGCTGAGGGACAACCTCCCCGGCCTGCGGTTCCACCGCCTGAACGCCATAGCGGACAACCACATCGACAGCGTCCTGGTCCCGCTGCGCCCCGGCCTGATGCTGCTGCGCTCCCCGGCCTACCTGAAGTACCTGCCCAAGGACATGCAGTCCTGGGACGTGATCTACGCCCCCGATACCGACGACAGCAACTTTCCGGACTACAGCGACCTCGGCTTCGTCATCCCCATCGGCAGCCGGTACATGGACATCAACCTGCTGTCCATCGACGAGAGCACCGTCGTCGTCAACACCCTCTATCCGGAGCTGATCGAGGTCTTGGAGCACCGCGGGTTCACCGTCGTCCCCGTCCGCCACCGCCACAGGCGGCTGTTCGGCGGCGGCTTCCACTGCTTCACCCTCGACACCGTCCGCCGCGGCGGGCCCGAGGACTACCTCAGCTGACCCACGCCACCGCGCCCCGGCACCACGGCAGTCCGCTTCGACGTCTGGAGATCCTTGATGGACACCGCCTACCCCTGGCCACCCGACCGGGCCTTCTGGACCGGCACCTTCCCCGAGCACACCACCGGGCGGACCACGCCCTTCCTGTTCAAGGGCGTCATCCCCGCCTCCGCGGCCGGGCCGGACGACGTCCTGGCCGGATTCGAGGCCATCCGCCGGGCCCACACCGCCGGCACCGGCATCAAGGCGCACGCCCGCGTCTACGTCGGCGAGGACCGTCGCGACGACCTCCTGCCCCAGGCGCTGACCGCCCCGGCCTGGGACGGCGGCGTGGACGCCTTCGTGCCGTGGATGCAGGACCTCACCGGCGCCGAACGGTTCTCCCTGGTCATCAACAACCTGGAGACCGTCAGCCCCACCCTCGCCGCCGGCCTCGGTACCTTCCTGGGGACCCTCATTGACGGGTGGGGCCTGCCGCTGGGCGGCGCCGAACAGGTCGCCTTCGCCGGGAACTACGCAGGCACCGCCTTCGGGATCCACGAGGGTTACGAGGACGCCTTCCTCGTCCACCTCGGCCCGAACGCCAAGAACTTCTACTGCTGGCCCGCTGAGCAGTACGAGAAGCTCACCGGCGGCAAGGAGCCCACCTCCGGCGACTACCGCGCCCTGCTGGAGCAGGCCGAGCACTTCCTGCTGGAGCCGGGCGACGCCCTCTTCCTGCCCCGCCGCGTCTTCCACGTCGGCACCCAGGACACCTTCTCCGTCTCGGTGGCCATGCCGCTGTACACCTACCCGTACGCACAGCTCCTGCAGAGCCGCATCATCCCGGACGTCCTCGCCGACCTGGCCGGCGACGGGCCCGACGACCCGCTCAACGAACCCTCCGCGATGGCGGACACCACCACTGGGCCCGGCGCCGTCGCCGACCGTCTGGCCGGTGTTGGCCGCGAACTCCTCACCGTCGCCGCCGACCGCGTCCGCGCCGCAGCCCGCGAGCACACCGAGCAGCGATGGGCCACGCTGCTGAGCAACGGTGGCTGGGAGCTCGTCGAGGGCGACCTCTCCCGCCAGGAAGCCGCGGACGCCTTCGACCCCGAGCAGGTCATCCCGGGCGCCGGCATCCGCCTGATCACCCCCTACCAGGTGACCACCCTCCTCGACGGCGGCTCCCAGCAGGTCCTGCTGCGCGGCCACCAGCCGGGGGTCGCCCTCGACAGCGCGGGCCTGGACCGGGACACCGTCACCGCCCTCAACCGTGGCGACACCGTCGTCCTGCCCGACAACGCCGAGCTCCTGAGGGCCGTCCGCGCTCTGGGCGCCACCGGCGGCCTGCACCTGACCCCCCGCCCCTCCGACACCAAGGACGCCGACGCATGACCCCCGACAACAGCCTCGTCCAGGCCTACCTGAGGACCCACCCCGAGACGCAGAGCGCCGTCAACGGCACACTGCTGAGCAACTTCACCTCCGGCACCGCCCTGGTCACCAAGCACTTGGCCCCACTGGTCGAGTGGGTGTATGCGCGGATCGCTGAGAAGGTCGGCGCCGCCGACCTCAACGAGCGCCAGGCCCGCATGTACATCGAGGAGCTCTCGGCGTTCGCCCGTTACAACGCGCAGTTCCTCAAGGCGGCTGCTACCGCCGTGGAGGGCTACTGCCCCGAGCTCGCCCACGAGCTGCGCCGCAACCACATGGAGGAGGGCGGCGAGCGCGGCAAGGTGCCCGCGCACTACGTCCTCTACACCAATGCGCTCCTCTCCGACCTCGGCCTGCTCGTCAACGGCCATGTGCCCGCACCGGAGACGGAGACGCTGGTCAACCTCCACCAGTGGATGGTCGGCTCGCACATGCCCAGCCACATCGCCGGCGCTTACTACGCCACCGAGGCCGTGGCGATCGCCGAGACCGAGATCCTCCGCGACATCACCAACCGCTACGGTGAGCTGACCGGCGCCGGCAGCGGCGGCGAGCTCAAGGCCCTGAAGTACTACTACGACCTCCACCTCGACGAGGGGCACGAGGCCGCCCAGGTCGGCGGCATGAGCGTCGAGGCCGCCCATATCGAGGGCCTCGCCAGGTTCATCAAGGAGAGTGAACTCTTCCACATCGACCTGCCCCAGGCCCTCGACGGATGGCTGACGATCATGGAGGGAATGACACACTGGTGGGCTCAACTCGCCCACCGTGCATCGGAGATGAACTGATGAACGCCACCCCCGACATCGTCGCCGCCGCCCAGGGGCGCACCGGCGGATGCCTGTGCGGAAAGATCCGCTTCACCGTCAAGGGCGAGGCCGTCTACCCGCACACGTGCAGCTGCAAGCACTGCAAGAAGCTGGGCGGCGGCCCGATGATGTGGTGGGCCGGCTTCGCCCGGGAGAACGTCACCTGGACGAACGGCGTCGAGCCAACCTGGTACACCACGTTCGAGGGCGAGGCCCAGCGCGGCTTTTGCCCGGACTGTGGCAGCCGCCTCGCGGCGATCGACAGCGACGTTCCCGAGCTCGGCATCGTCGTCACGGCCCTGGACGACACCAGCGGCGCCGATCTCGTCCCCGTCAACCAGTCCTTCCGCGACAACGCCGTGGCATGGCTGGACCAGGTCCCCGACACCACCGAGAAGAGCCCCGTCGGCTGACACCCGCGCCTCCGGAGGCCGGCAGCCCTGATTCTGCCGGCCCCCGGACTCCGCACCCTCCTGGGACCGTCTGCGCCGCGTCCGGCTCACCTCCGATCCGTCCCGCACCCCGCCCAGGAGACCCCTCGTGCTCACCCCGCACGCAACCAGCGAGTACGGCGCCCTGCGCCACGTTGCCATGCGCTACGCGAGCGACCTCACCCCCGATCTCGACGGCCCCGACATCCACCCCGTTTTGACCCGCCAGAAGACCACCAGTTCCTGGCAGGCGTACGACCCGGCCACCGTCCGCACCCAGCAAGACACCCTCATTGGCCTGCTCCGCGGACGCAGCATCGAGGTGACCCTTCTCGATGCCGCTCCGGGCTCCCCGGTCCAGCACTACCCCCGCGACATCGCCTTCGTCATCGACCACGTCCTGGTCATGGCCCGCCTGAACGCCACGCACCGCCGCCCCGAGGCTGACGCGCTCGCCCCGCTGCTGGCCGGCGCCCCGCACGTCGCCCACCTGGACGAAGGCACCATCGAAGGTGGCGACGTAGCCCTGCATACCGGAACCGTCCTGGTCGGCCTGGGCGAGGAGACCTCCCCCACCGGCGTGGAGGCGCTGCGGCGGGCGCTGGCTCACCACGGTGTCGACCGCGAGGTCCGCCCGGTGCACTTCGCCACCCACGGCATCGTCCACCTGGACGACCATTTCGCCATCGTCGCGCCCGGCACCGCCCTCATCCACCGCGATGTCTTCCCGCCCGCCGAACTGTGCTGGTTCAAGCAGCACTTCGACCTCATCGACGTCACCGTCGCAGAGGCGCGCGCCGTCCAGATCAATGTCCTGGCGATCGCCCCGGACACCGTGATCGTCGCTGCCGGCAGCGACCGCATCAGGGAGCAGCTCACCGCCCGCGGACTCGAGGTCCTCACCGTCGATTACCGCGAGGTCACCCGGATCCCCGGCTCCCTGCGCTGCACCACCCTGCCGCTGACCCGCGCCTGATCCACCCCCGTACCCGCCCCGCACCCGGCCGCCGGCCCACACAGTGCGGTCCTTCGCCGTCGCCCGACTCCTGGAGCTGTCGTGCCCGACCCGCTGCTACCCGTGCTCCTCGCCGTCCCGGTCGTGATCCTCGCCTGCCAGGCCGGCGGGCGAGCCGTCAGGCTGCTCGGCCAGCCGCCGGTCATTGGCGAAATCCTGGCCGGTATCCTGCTCGGCCCTTCGCTCCTCGGCTGGCTCGCCCCCACCGCCCAGCAGCACCTCCTGCCCCCCTCGGTCCTGCCGGTCACCTCCGCGTTGGGCACCCTCGGCCTGATGGCATTCCTGTTCCTGATCGGACTGGAACTCGACCTGCGCAGCCTGCGCACCACCCGTGGCGCCGTCGCCGCAGTCAGCCTCACCGGTCTTCTGCTCCCCATGGCACTCGGCGCCGCCCTGGCCGCCGCCCTCTACTCGACCTTCGCCCCCGACGGCGTCGACCGGCTGCCGTTCACCCTGTTCGTCGCCGTCGCCCTGAGCATCACCGCCTTCCCGGTCCTCGCCCGGATCCTCGCCGACCGCGGCCTGGAGACCACACCCCTGGGCGCCTTCGCCCTGGCCTGCGCCGCCACCGACGACGTCCTCGCCTGGTGCCTGCTCACCGCCGCCGTCGCCCTGACCACCTCAGGCACCGCCCTGTCGGCCCTCACCACCCTCGCCCTCACCGCCGCCCTCGCCCTCACACGCCCCTTGCTGCGCACCCTGCTCAAGCGCGCCGGCCGCACCGGCGACGAGCTCGTCCTGGCCCTGCTGTTCGCCGGGCTGTGCCTCAGCGCCTACACCACCGACCAGATCGGCGTGCACCCCGCCTTCGGCGCGTTCCTGTTCGGCACCGCCGCCCCCCGCGGCCTCCCCGCCGTCGAGCGCGGCGCCGCGCGCATCCGCGCCGTCGTCCTGCCGCTCCTCCTGCCGCTGTTCTTCGTCGGCGCCGGCCTGCACACCGACTTCTCCCACCTGCCCGCAGGACAGTGGGGCTGGGGCGCGGCCATTCTCGTCGTCGCCGTCGTCGGCAAGTGGGGCGGCGCGGCCGGCGCGGCCCGGCTCACCGGCTCCGACTGGCGCTGGTCAACCGCCGTCGGCACGCTCATGAACTGCCGTGGCCTGACCGAACTCGTCGTCCTCGGTATCGGCCTGCAGACCGGCGTCATCACCGAGGCCCTGTTCACCCTCCTGGTGATCATGACCGTCATCACCACCGCGGCAACCGCCCCCATCCTCCGGTGCGTGGCCGGCGACGACCCGAGAATGACCCCGCCGACGCCCCACGACAACCCTGACCGCGCCCCGGCCCGGGAGACGACCCGATGACCCGCCCGAAATCGGTCCTGGACGCGGTCCTCACCCGCCGCAGCGCTCCCCGTCTGACCGAGCCCGCCCCCGGCTCCGCCGACCTGGAGTGCCTCGTCCAGGCCGCGGCCACCGTCCCCGACCACGGGCGGCTGCGCCCCTGGCGGCTGGTCGCGGTGAGCGGCGACGAGCGGGCCCGGCTCGGCGATGCGCTCGCCGAGGCCGCCGACGCCCCGGAGCAGGCCCGCCGCGTCGCCGCCAAGCCCTTGCGCGCGCCCCTGCTCCTGGCGATCGTGCACCGGCCCGTGCCGGACCACCCGAAGGTCCCCGAGTGGGAGCAGCTGGCCGCCACCGCCGGCATGGTCACCACGCTGTCGCTGCTCCTGCACAGTCACGGCTTCGCGTCGATCTGGCGCACCGGACTCACCGTCCAGGTACCCCAGGTCCGCAAGTACCTCGGCGTCGAGGACGACGAACAGCTCCTGGGCTGGCTGTACGTCGGCACCCGGGAGGGCGAGGACGCCGCCGACCGGCGGCCTCTCGACATCCCCACCAGGATCACCTGGCACACGACCGGCATCTGAGCCCACCACCCGGCACGCGACGCGCCCGGCAGCGAGCCGGGCGCGTCGCTGTACCCCGCTGCGAAAGGCGGACCATGCGCGACATCCAGCACATCGAGACCCCCGGACACACCCTGAGCGTCCGCGTCGATCCCGGGAGCGAGTGGGAGGGCCGCCCCGCCCTGTGGCCGAGCGTGGGGGAGTACCCGATCTACGACCCGTTCCTCTACACGACCATGACCACCGACGACGAGCGCAACCGTCGCTTCCGCGCGGCCCTGGCCCGCCTGGCGCCGGACCGGCGGATCCTGGACATCGGGACGGGACAGGACCTGCTCTGGGCACGCGAAGGCGTGCAGGCCGGAGCTCGGCATGCCGTAGCCATCGAGGTCATCGAGGACGCCTTCCACAAGGCTGCCGCCAACCTGTCGACCCTCGCCTTCCCGGACCGGATCACGCTGCTGCTCGGCGAGTCGACCAGTCTCCGTTTCGCCCCCCCGCGCCGATGTCTGCGTCGCCGAAATCATCGGTTCGCTCGCCGGCGCCGAAGACGCGGCCGCCGTCCTGGCTGACGCCCGCATCCGTCTCATGGAACCTGGCGGCATTGCCGTACCCCACCGCGCGGTCACCCTGGCCGCCGCGGTCCGCCTGTCCGACCTGCTCCCCGACCAGCCCATCGCGTTCGCCGAGGCCGCGCTTCCGTACCTGCGCAGCATCTTCGACTGGCACGGCGGCCTCTTCGACGTGCGGCTCCGGGTCGAGAACCCGCCCGTCGACGCGCTGCTCTCCGAGGGCGCTCCCGCCGAGGTGCTCGACTTCAACGGTGACCTTCAGACACAGCAGAGCACGACCACGCGCTTGGTCATCACGCGGCCGGGCCTCGTAGACGGCGTGCTCACCTGGCTCAACCTCTGGTGCCTGCCGGACGAAGAGCCGCTCGACGCGCTGCGCATGCAGACGAACTGGGCCACCATCTACCTGCCACTCTTCGACCGCCCCTGGCCGGTCGAGCCAGGAAACGTCCTGGAGCTCACCTTCGCGGCCAACCTAAGCGACGACCGGGTGCACCCGGACTATCAGCTCCGGGCCGTCCTGCACACAGCCGACGGGCAACAGCACCGCGGCTCTCTCGTCTCCCCGCACCACGGCGGTGCCTTCCGGTCCCACGCGATCTACTGGCATCTCTTTCCCACGGGCTGACCGGTACCGGGCCGGGCGCCCCAGGCCCATCGCGGACTCCTCCGCAGGCTGCCTGGGACGCGACGGCGGTTGGGATGGTCAGAAGTCCCGTAGCGACTCGCCCGCGTTCAGGTGGTCCAGGCGCTCGGAGAGCCGTCGGCTCATCAGGTGCTGTGACGCCTGGGAGGCACGCTTCGCGGCCGCCGTGTGCTCCGCCGGGGCACCGCGCAGTCGCGCCAGCTCGGCTTCAGTGATCAGCAGTTCCACTGTGTCGCGAGTGCGGTCCGAAGGAAGGGCCGACGCCTCCTTCAGCGCCTGAGCGCCCTGTTCGGCCAGGCCAGCGACGGCGAATGCCCACGCCGCCTGTCCTTCCAGCTCACGCAGGTCGAACCACTCCAACCAGGTCGGACCGGAGTTCCTCTGCGCGCGGACGAAGAACTCGCGGGCCCGCCTCACCGCCGCCACGACCTGATCCGCCTGGCCATTCAGGGCCCATGCCCGGGCCTCGGTCACGCAGGCGTAGGCCCTGACCAGCGGAGGCGAGCCCTTGGCCGCCAGCACAGCACTGCGCGCGTGCGCGAGCACGTCGGCCTGCCCTCCCTGCGTTGCCGCCAGCCGGGCCTGGTGAATGTGGACCCGGGTGATGCGGGCGCGGTCGCCGATCGCCTGGGCCAGCCGCATCGCCTGAAGGTCATAGCGCTGGGCGAGACCGGGAAGCTGGTCGTCGTAGGCCATCGACGCCATCGCGAGGACGGCATCCACCACGCTGCCGTACAGCCGACGCCCGGTCCGCGCGGAGAAGCCCCCGTTCAGCATCGGCGTGGCGTGCGTGTCCATCATCGACGCGAACACGGAGCGGAACTTGCCTCCACCGTGCTGAGAGTCGAGCTTGCCGTACAGCTGCGTCTGCTCGTCGAGAAGGTCGATGTCCGCCGCGCTCACCTTGTGCTGCCCGAGCCCACCGAGCACAGAGTCGGCCGGCATGACGAGCGCCTCCCTCGAGGCGGGACCGAACACGCTCGGAGAGAACGCGCTCTTGACGACGCTCCGCCGCCGCATCGCGTCCAAGGCCCACAACTTCGAGAGCATCCGTACGGCGTGCGGCAAATCCAGGTACTCCAGCGACTGCGCAGCGACCAAGCCGGTGTCCGACGGCCAGCCCAAGCTCTCCGGCGTCACCACCCGGTTAAGGGCCTTAGACAGCACATGACACGCGGCGGCCGCGAGGTCGTCGCTGGGGGTCGCCCCCTTGCACCACCGCGAGACGGTACTCGTGACCACCGTGTACGGCAGGTGGGTAGCCTCGCAGCGCGCGGCGATCCGGCGGGCGAAGCCGCTGATGGACCACTCCAAGGTCTCCAGGTGTTTGAGTAAGACCTCGTTGCGCTCAGCCTTCGCTGGTCTCGGTCTCGTCATCGTGCCGTCCATCGAGGCGAAGTTGACAACGAGGACGACACCCTCCCAAGCAGAAGCGCGGTTGTGGACGTGGGCTCCCGCAATGAGGTGGCCGGGGTAAATGGGAGACCTCTGGGGTTCGCCTTGGCCGCCAAGACGAACGGGATGATCAGAACGCCCATCAGGATCACAGTGAGGCTGCCGCCGAGGTCGCGAAGCGCCGACCCGAGCGGGCCCTCGTGCCAGGATCGTCCGGTATGGGACAAGATGTCATCTCCTTGGTGGGATGGCGGCTGGCAGGACTGATGGGAGTGCGTTCGAGGCTGGCCGTCACGGCCTGCCGGACCTCGGTCGCGCAATCAGGCGGGGCTTCGGTCAAGGAGTTCGCAGACGAGCACTGCGAGACGGGCGGTGCACCACAGCGGGCTGGACGCGACGCCGGTCGTGTCGAGAACGAGAGCAGCCGCGGAAGGTCTGGGTGTGCTCGGCGTTACGGCCCTGGCGCGCACGGACGGCGTCAAGCTGGTTGTTGACGCGTTTGACCGAGTGCGCGGCGGACTGGGTTGCGCCGGCGATCAGTTTGCGGGCGAGGTCGCAGCGCTGGGGCCCGGCGGTGGTCATGCGCTGCCCCGATCGTCCGGGGCCGTCTCCGGCGCGTGGACGCGGCAGGCGATAAGGGTGCTCAGCCCGGGCCTTTGCTCGGCGGCGAGTTCGAGGCGGACGACTCGTTCACCCTCTCGTCCTGTCCCGGAACCCCGGATGACCCAGCCCCTGTCGGTGAGCCGACGCAGTAGGGCGGCGATGGGGTCGGCATCCAGGGGGTGGCGAGCCAGGGCCTCGGCGCGGACGGCGGGCAGGCCCTGCCGGGCGGCGAAGTCTGAGGCCCACAGGGTGATCAACCGCATGATGTCGTCGGGTTGGTCGGGCAGGGTGTGGACACAGCCGAGGAAGAGGCAAGGGCCTTCGCCCCAGCCGAGGCCGGGGTCGCGCTGGGGGATCAGGCAGGCCAGCAGCTTCCCGTCCTCGAACAGCCCGGCCGGCTTCGTCTGCGGGTTTCGGAAGTGGGCCGGGACGTCGGCTTGAGCGGGCACCGGGAGACCGCGCATGGCGAGCTGGCGCTGGCGGTCCTGGACAAGGGCGGCGGCCTCCTCGCGCTCGGCGTCCGTGCGTAACGTGCGCATCTCGTACACGGCGGCCAAGGGCGGCGTGGTGAAGGGTGCCGCAGTTGGCCGGCCCTGGTGGGTCGTGGTGGCCGGGTGCCGGTTCACTGGCTCGCTCCGACGCGCGTCGGCTCGGCCGTCAGCAGGTTCCATCCGTGCGCCAGGATGACCAGCTGGGTGGTGTCCTTGGCGCCCGTGTCGACGAGTAGCTGGTCGAGCGCGGCGCGCAGGTCGGCGGGGGCGAGCTTGGCGGCGAGGGCGACGTTGCGGGGGTTGCTGTGCTCGGCGACGGCTCGCAGCAGCAGCAGGTCCTCGGGACTGAACTGCGGCGCCGGCCGGTCGGGCGCGGGAACGGCCACCTGCTGGGTGGCGAACAGGCGGTGCACCATCACCGGGGGCTTGCAGCGCGGCGGGCAGTGAAGGCTCTCGCGGATGTCGCGCATGTACTGGCGGACGGTTTCGGCCGACAGCCCGGTCTGTGCGCCGATCTCCTTCGGCGCAAGGCCGCCTGCCAGGTGCTGGGCGATGCGCAGCAGGGTCGGCGTCAGCGGAGTGATGGGTGCGCTAGTCGTTACGGGCGAGGTCACGGTGTCTCTTTCTCGGCTGGGATGGACGGTCAGTTGGGGGAGGTGCCGCCGGTCCCCGCGGGGGACGGGGCCGGCGGCACGGGCCCGTGCGCGGCGGTGGGGATTCACGGGGTGCCGCGCACGGGGGTCTAGGCGGCGGTCGGGCCAGGGCGGGCCCAAGCGGCCTCGGCTGCCAGGCGTTCGGACCACTGAATGTGGTCCTCGTCGAAGGCGGCGTCCGCCAGGCGTATTCGCTGTACTTCGCCGGTGCCGGCCGGTGGGTAGGTGTGCTGGATGTCGCGCCAGAAGCGCTGGAGGACGTACTCGCCGTCGAGGGCGTGAGCGCCGTGCAGTTCCATGGCGTCCTGGGCGGACTGCGCGGCCCACTGGTGGCCGAGGTACTTGGAGTTGATCAGGTCGGCGTCGCAGGGCAGGCCCTGGTCGAGAAGGTGCACCGCCTGGTAGGCGAGTATCCGGCCGGCACGAAGGCGGGCCTCCATGGCGCCGATGCGGTCCCGAAGAACGGGCAGGTCGGACAGGGTGCCCCGGTAGCGGGGGCGGGTCTTGAGCCGCGTGGTGGTGTTGTTCACGACGGCCTCGTGGATGCCGAGGCTGACGGCGGCCAGGTTGGAACGGCCGTACAGGATGCTGCTGCTCTGGGCCACGGCCAGGCCCTGGCCGACTTCGCCCACCATGGCGTCCTCGGGAACGCGAACGTGGTCGAGGTCGAGGCGGCCGGCGGAGAAGCCGTGCAGGCCGAGAGCGGCCTGGTGGCCGGGGATAAACAGGCCGGGGCGGTCGGCTTCGACCATGAACGCGGTCAGCGCCTGGGAGGTGCTCACGCCGGGCCCTGCGGTGCGGGCGACGACGAGGTGGGCGCCGGCGAGGTGGCTGTTACCGATATGGATCTTGCTGCCGGTGATCACCCACTCGTGGCCGGCGCGTTCGGCGGTGGTCGCCATGCCGCCGATGTGTCCGCCGGCGAGCGGTTCCGTCACGGCGATCGACAGCAGCAGGGAACCGTCCGCGACCCGGGGCAGCCAGCGGCCCTTCTGCTCGTAGGTGGCGAAGTGGAGAAGGGCGCCGACGGGGATCAGGGTCGCCTGCAGTATGGCCGCGGCAGCCGCCGAGACCCGCGCGATGCGGTGGATCAGGATGGTCCTGGCCACGTGGCCGGCGTCCAGCCCGCCGAAGGCGGCCGGGACGGTGACGGCGAACCAGCCCCGCGCGGCCATCAGGTCGGCGGCCTTGCGCTCCACTTTGCCCGGGGCGGCCTCCATCCGTGCAGCGCGCGGCGCGATGTGTTCGGCCGCGAAGGCGTCCGCATCCTGCCACAGCAGGTCGTGGCGGGCGGTGAGGTAGGGACGCAGCGAAGGTGGCGGTGCGGTGGGTGCGGCGGACATGGTCTCCCTCTCCCTGGGTGAAGGTCGCAACGCGGAGCGGGTGGGGGGAACGGCTTAGCGGGCGGGGGCGCGGGCGATGTGGTCCATCACCTGCGCACTGGCGTTGATGACGATGTCCCGCAGACGGCGGGCTTCGGCCAGGGGCCGCTTCTCGGGGTCGATGACGCACACCGTGCCCAGTACGGTGCCGCTGTCGTGGATGAGCGGGGCGCCGAAGTAGGAACGGATCCCGACGGCGTCGACTACCGCGTTGCCGCTGAAGCGCGGGCTGGCGTGCACGTCGTGCAGCGGCAGGGCCTTCCGGCGCGCCATGACTTCCGGGCACCAGCCGTGGTCGCGGCTCATGGTGCGCCCGACGATCACGAACCCGCTGTCCGCCGGAGGCTGGTGCAGCCCGACGAAGGTCTGCTGCTCCAGGAAGAGGTTGACGAACCCGTAGAGGAACCCGGCCTGTGTGGCCATGTCCCGGGCCAGATCGTCGAAGTCCTCGTCGGCCGTGGTGGGAACGCCCAGGCGGTGCAGCAGTTCGTAGCGCTGCGCCAGCTCCGGCGCCTGCTGGGCCGACTGGCTGGGGAGGGCGGTGTCCGGCGGGGTGAGGGGGCCGCGTGCGGCCTCCCGCATGTCGCGTCGCGGAAGAGACTGCGCGGGCGGTGCAGCCTGCGGCGTGCGGTAGGGGTGCTGAGACATCAGGCTTCCTGGAGGGTGGTGGGTGCGGAGTAACCGCGCCCGGCGGAGGTGCGGGTCTCGGCGTGGCCGACGAGGGTGAGCAGGACGCCGGCGACGTGGTTGCGGTCGCGGGCGTCGCAGGCGACCACCGGTACGGATGCGGGGAGTTCGAGGGCGGTGCGGACCTGCTCGGGGTGGTAGCGGTGTGCGCCGTCGAAGTGGTTGACGGCGACGACGAAGGGCAGGCTGATGTCCTCGAAGAAGCTGACGGGGGTGAAGCTGCTCTCCAGACGGCGGGTGTCGACCAGGACGACCGCCCCGACGGCGCCGCGGGCCAGGTCGTACCAGAGGTCGACGAATCGGTCCTGGCCCGGCGTGCCAAACAGGAAGAGCTCCAGGGGCATGGGCGCGTCGGGCAGGCTCAGGCGGCCGAAGTCGAAGGCGACCGTGGTGGTCCGCTTGGCCTCCAGGCCGGCCAGGCTGTCCACGTCCGCGCCGGCCTCGGTCAGGTACTCCTCGGTGCTCAGCGGCGTGATCTCGCTGACGGCGCCCACGGCGGTGGTCTTGCCCGCGCCGAAGCCCCCGGCGATCAGGATTTTCAGCACGATCGGCGCGGTGCCGGCGGGCGGGCGCGGTGAAGGACGCAGGAGCACGCGGGAGTCATCCGGCCTGGGGGTAGCGGGTGGCATTGGGGAACTTCCTCTTCAGGCCGGCGGAAACGGCCGCCAGCAGCTGGGTGGAGGGGCCCGCATCCGAGTCCGAGCCGGATGCGGCATAGGGGGCGGTGACGGGGACGACCAGGGCGTCGGCGTCCAGCAGGTCGGAGACGAGGACCTTGACGGCGGTGACCGGCCGGCCGAGGCGGCCCGCCAGTTCGGTCACCGACCGTCGGTGTGCCCGGCACAGTGCGAGGATCTCCGCGCACTCCTCGGCCTGTGCCGGGCCGTGCCGGCCCGACCCCGCTTCCAGCACCGTGTCCAGACCGAGCAGATGCCTCGGCTTGGTGCGCCCGCGCGTCAGGGTGTAGGTCCGCACGAACGTCGATTCCTCGGCCGCGCGGCCGTGCCCGGTCACCGGACGTCGCCGCTCGTGCCGACCCGGACGGGGATCTTCATGTAGGGGGCGAACTTCGCCACGAGGCGGCCCATCTCGAAGCCCACGGAGCCTGCGTCAGCGTCCGTGGTGGCGACGACGACGAGGATCGTCTCCACCTCACCGCGCTCGTTGCCGGGGCGGTTGTCGAAGGCGGCGCTGCACCCGGCGCTCTGGACGAAGTAGAGGCAGTCGTCCCGCTCGATGATGATCTGCCGGGCCGGCCGCTTCTTGTGGCTGGGGCCGGTGATGTTCGAGGCGAGCGAGGCGACGCCGCTGATGGCGGCCGACAGCTCGTCCGCCCAGTCCTTGTCCACGTCGCTGTCCAGCAGACGCAGCCCGTCCCGTGACAGCAGGACGGCGTGCGTGACGCCCGGGGTGTCGCCGGCGAACTGACGCAGCAGCCAAGCCATGTTGTCCCGCTGGCCGCTCGGGCTGTTCTCGGGCGCGGACACGCCGGTCACGGTGCCGGTCTCGTGGTGGGTGCTCATAGGGATCGCTCCAGAAAGGGGAAGGGCCCGATGCGTGGGAGTGGGCCTGCAGGAATGGGGGCCGTGAATGGTTCAGGGGTTGGGGTGCTCGTCCGGAGCAGGGGGAGAGGGGGTGGTGCCGCCGGCCTGGATGCCGGAACGGAAGGCGGCGGCCAGCCCCGGCGTCGGTGCGGCCACGGGCGCTTGCTCGCGGGGTGGTCGGAACGCGCCGGCCTGGCGGGTGCGGGTTGGTAGGGCGGGCGCGCTCCCCGGATGACCTGCCGCGGCGGGGCTTGGCGTGCCGGGGGGACCGGGGCGGGTGGCATGGCCTGGAGAAGGGGCTGCCGGGGCCGCGGTGGTCTGCCGCACCGGCGGAAGGGCGGACCGAGGCTGCCCCGCGGGCATGCCGGCGTCCTCGACGGGGGGAATCGCGACGAGGAGTCGCCCGGGGATGACGACGAGGGCGGTGGTGCCTCCGGTTGTGTTCTCCTGCAGCACGACGGAGAAACCGTGCGATTCGGCGATCTTCGCCGCGACCAGCAGCCCGAGCTGCCCGGCCCGCACCTGGCCGCTCACGTCGACTTCGCTCGGCGCCTTCAGGAGGTGGTTCATCTGTGCCCGCGTCTGCGGGTGCATGGGCATGGCCCGGTCCTCGACCTCGACCGCCAGTCCGTTCGCGACCCGCTGTGCACGCACCATCACCTTCGTCGCCGGGTCGGAGCTCTCACAGGCGTTCTCGATCAGCTCTGCCAGCAGGTGAGTGAGGTCCGGACCCACATGGCCGGGGAGGCCGAGCTCGGCGCCTACGGACCCGGCGGCGACGGCCACGCGCGGATACTGCACGACCTCGGAGACCGCCCCGCGCAGCGTGGTGGTGACGGGCACGGGCTGACGTGTGCTGCGCAGGGACTGCCCGCCCAGCACCGCCGTGCTCTCCACCTGACGCCGCATCCGCGTCACGAGGTGATCGATCTCGAAGATCTTGGCCAGCAGCTCCGGGTCGTCGGTCAGCATCTCCAGCTGACTCAGCGCCTGGAGTGCCTTGCCGACCAGGGCGTGCTCGCGCATGGCCAGGCGGCGCAGAACTTCCAGCAGGACGACGGACTGGGACTCGTCGTGGACGCGTATCAGGGAGGCGATGGCCTGCACCTGCAGTGCACCCAGCGCGTTGTTGATGCCGTCGTTCGCGCCGACCGGTGGCGGCGTCTGTGGGTCCTGCAGCGTGGGGCGCCCACCGCGGCACAGCTCGTCTGCCGACCACTGCACCGACTTCTCGACGGCCGCCGCCGCCTCCGCCACGGTCGCCAGCGCCGCTGCCCGGGCCCCCTCCACGGCCGTCTGCGCTGCTGCCTGGGCTTCCTCTGCTGCCGTCTGCACGGCTTGGGCGAAGGTGCGTGCCTGGCGAGCCGCGATGGCTGCGACCCCACCCAGTCCACAGACCAGACCGGTCAGGAGCCAGCCGGGGCCCACCGCGGAGACCGACCGGAGGGCGAAGGCGGCTACGAGCAATGTGCCAAGGAGTACCAGGGGCACGGCCACGGCGCGGCGGGCACGGTGCAGCGTGATCGCGTCGACCGGAGGCCGCCGTCGGCGGTGGTCGGTAGCGGCCGGCCGTGCCGGGAAGGCGCTGTCAGGCATGAGGATCCTCGTCAGGCGTGGGTGGCGTGCTGCGGCGTCAGGTCGGGGCTGGTCGTGCGCGTGCTGGAGGCGGCCGAGCGCGGCGCTGGCACCGAGACCGGGCTGTGGCGGTGGGCAGGTCCCGCCGTCAGGACCTGAAGGAGCCGGGCGCTTTCGATCAGCCCCATGTGGCTGAACGCCTGCGGGAAGTTCCCGAGCTGGCGCTGCTGGACGGGGTCGTACTCCTCCGCCAGGAGCCCGAGGTCGTTGCGTAGTTCCAAGAGGCCCTCGAACAGGGCACGGGCCTCGTCGATGCGGCCGGTCAGGGCCAGGCCATCGACGAGCCAGAAGGAGCAGAGGAGGAAGGCGCCCTCATCGCCCTTGAGGCCGTCCACCCCGGTGCGGTCGCCGAGGGTGGGGTACCGGCGCACGAGCCCGTCAGGGGTGGAAAGCTCACGGCGTACCGCGTCCACGGTGCCGACGACGCGCGGGTCGCTGGGCGGCAGGAAACCGACCCGGGGATCAGCAGCGTCGCGGCGTCCAATTCTCGCGAGCCGTAGGACTGGGTGAACGTGTTGCGCACCGGGTCGAAGCCCTTGTCACAGACCTCCCGGTGGATCGTCGCCCGCAAGTCGACCAGGGGTGCCAGGTCCATGTCGAGCGCGCCGGCTTCGGCCAGGCGGATGGTGCGGTCGACCGCCACCCAGGCCATCACCTTGGAATGGACGAAATGCCGGCGGGCCCCGCGGATCTCCCAGATGCCCTCGTCAGGCTCCTGCCAGCGCTGCGCCAGGTGCTCGACGAGCCGCTGGTGCAGGACCGAGGTGTCGGCGCAGTGGGCGACACCGCTCTGATGCGCGACGTACAAGGTCTCGATCACCTCGCCGTACACGTCCAGCTGCAGCTGATCCGCCGCGCCGTTTCCGACCCGTACCGGGACCGAGCCCTCGTACCCAGGAAGCCAGGGAAGCTCCCGCTCCCGCAGATCACGCTCCCCGGTGATCCCGTACATGATTTGCAGGTTCTCCGGATCCCCGGCCACGGCCCGCAGCAGCCATCGCCGCCACGCCTGCGCCTCCTGCCGGTACCCGGTCCCCAGCAACGCGGCCAGCGTTGTGGCGGCGTCGCGCAGCCAGGTGAAGCGGTAGTCCCAGTTCCGCCGGCCGCCGATTTCCTCGGGCAGCGACGTGGTCGGCGCCGCGACGATCCCACCGCTCGGCCCATAGGTCATCGCCTTCAGCACGATCAAGGAACGGATCACAGCCTCGCGGTAGGGCCCGTCGTAGGCGCACTCCTGTACCCAGTCCTGCCAGAAGGTGAGCGTCTCGGCGAGCGCGGTCTCCGAGTTGGGAACGTCCGGTGCGGCTGCGTGGGACGGGCACCAGCTGAGTACGAACGCCATACTCTGTCCGGCGGTGACGGTGAAGGCGCTGACGACGACGCCGTCCTTCTCGACCTGCGGGACGCAGGTGTCGAGCCATAGAGCGTCCGCGCCGGCCTCCGCGACCATGCGCCCGCCGACCTCGTGGATCCACGGGCTGACGCTGCCGTATCCCGGACGCGGACGCATGGCAGAGACCATCTCCATCTCGCCGGCCAGTCCCTCGATGATCCGGATCACCTGCGGTGCCCCGTCGCGTGGCGGCATGAAATCCAGGACCCGGACCGAACCAGTCGGGGTACACCACAGCGATTCGAGAACGAGCGAGTCACCGCGGTACCGGCGCTCAGCCACTTTCCCGGAGCCGGACCGGCCTGCGGACGAGGCCGGGGCGATCTGCCAGGTGCCGTGTTCCTGTGTGCCAAGCAGGTCGGCGAAGACGGCTGGCGAGTCGAAGCGGGGCAGGCACAGCCAGTCGATCGAACCGTCGTCGCAGACGTGGGCGCTGGTCTGCGTGTCGCCGATCAGGCCGTACTGCTCGATACGCGGAAGGCGTTTCATCGTGTAGATCTCCGTTGAGCCCCGCGAACGGGGTGGGCTTCAAGGCCGTCAGGGGCGGCCGGTGAACTGTCGGTGAGGCGGGGCACCGTCGCGGCGGCGACTCGATCTGCGCCGGTGAGGTTTCCTCGCCGACTTGCGGGGACTGATGGCGCGGTCACCGCGGAGAACCAGCCACGCTGTGGGACCGAGGATCAGGGCGATCAGAACCGCTCCGGTGACGGTCATGCCCGCGGTACGGAGGCAGCCAGGACGAGGCAGGCGAGTGCGAGGGCGAAGACCGCGCCACGCAGGACGTTGATTCGAGGTGTCCACCGAGGCCGTTCCCCCTGCTGCTTCGCACGGTCGCTGCCGCAGGTCTCCACTGTCGCGGTGAGTTCCTGGGTCGCCTTGGCGAGTTGGACCAGGTACACCCTGCTGGGCACGTAGCTGTCGGGGACCCCTGCCGAGCCGAGCTGCTGGGCGTGGCGCAGCACCGGTGTCTCCTTCGGCACCATGACGCCGAGTCGGTTGATGTGACCCCGCAGACGCCTCGCGAGGTCTTCCACGTCAGCAGCGGTCTCCGGCAGCGGTGATTCCTCGTCCAGCACGAGCGCCACCGTCTCCGTCGCGGCCACCGCTTGATTGCGCCGCCGGACCGGCTCGTCAGCGACGCGAATCTTCCTGCTGGGCGCGGCGCGTTGACCGTCCGCCTGCCACGGAGCCAGCGCAAGGCGCATGACGCAACTCCTGTTCGAATCAAGCCAAGTCGACTGAGGTCTGCCGTGCGGCGGCGTCGGTTGTCGTGCAAACTGAGTGATCTGGTCGCTACGTTGAGCGAACCGTGAATCGCCGCCGAGGGGTATGCCTGCGCGACTCCCGAGGCCGTCAAAGGCGTCAAAGATCATTTCGGAACCGAGGGGCAGCCCATGGCCCGTGCGCGAAACGAAGCCCTCGCCGCACTTCTGCGCGAAGCTGGCTGGTCCCAGCCACAAGCAGCCGCAGCGGTCGCCCGGGTAGCCGCGGAGAGCGGGGTGCGTGAGCTGGAGGCGATCTCCCGCTCGCACATCGCCATGTGGGTGCAGGGCACACAACCGAGCGGCCAGGCACCTCATATCCTGCGCGAGACGCTGTCCCGTAGACTCGGCCGCCACCTCACCCTGGCCGACCTCGGGCTGGAAGGTGAAGCCACAAGCCAAACCGACAGCGGTTCCGACTGGAGCGTCGACCCTCTGACCATGCTGGCCGAGCTGGGAAGCGACGACCTCGATATGTACCGACGTAAGCTGCTGGCGACCGCCGCGTACTCGGCCGCCGGCCTCGCTTTGCCCACTGCCTCGTGGTGGGCAGCCGCCCCAGCCGCGGCGGCGAAGCGGCCGGCGGTCTCCCCGTGGCCGGTGACCCAGGCCGACATCGATGATGTCCGGGGCTTGACGACTTTCTACTCCGCGCGCGACCAGCAGCGCGGCGGAGCCTCCGGTCGCTCGGCCCTGGCCGGCCACCTTCGCGACGAAGCGGTGCCCCTGCTCGGCAGCGGGTTTCGCACGGAACAGCTCCGCCGCGACACGTACTCGGCTGTGGCGGAGATGACCTACCTCGCCGGCTGGATGGCTTTCGACGCCTCCGAACACCGCACCGCCCAGCGCTACCTCACCCTCGCCGCCCGCGTCGCGGCCGAAGCCGGCGACGGACCGCTCGGCGGCCACATCCTGCGCGCCCTTGCCCACCAAGCCGTGGACCTCGGACATCCGCGTAGGGCACTCGCCCTGGCTGACGCCTCCATGTCCCGCGACCGCTACGGTCAGGCGAGCCCCCGGGAGAAAGCCCTGCTCGCGATCGTCCACGCACGAGCCCTGGCGGCCGACGGTGACCGCCCCGCAACCCTCGCGGCCATCAGCCGCGCGGAACGGGACCTCGCTCGAGCCGACAACAACGAGGCGCCGGGCCGCGTGGGCTTCTTCCAGGAAGCCTCCCTTGCCCACGAGACAGCCTGTGCCCTGCGCGATCTGGGCCAGCCGCTCGACGCGGAGATCCACTTCAAGCGCAGCGTCGCCACCCGCCGCCAGCAGTACGCCCGCACCCACAGCGTGACCCTCGGCTACCTCGGTGCCGTACAGGTGCAGCAGGGCCACGTCGACGAGGCGTGCGCGACCTGGAGCCGTGCTCTGGACGCCATGACCGGAGTGCAGTCCGGACGGGCCCGGGACGTCATCGTCCGCATGCGGAGTGACCTGTCTCCCGTGCGCGGCCGCGGCGGCCGTCACATCGCGGAGCTCGACCGCCGCGCCCGGGAGATGCTGCGAGCCATAAGCTGACACCCGATCACGTCGGCGTCCTGCTGCGAGGCGTCCGGCCGTGCCGGTAGTCAGAGGGATGGAGAGGGAAGAACGGTGCCCAGCTACGAGGTCAGCTCGATCGCCACGGTCGTCGGAGGTCATACCCAGGTCCTGGACGACTACCAGGGCGGCGTCCGCTCGGTCATCCGGCTCAACGACGAGTACCCGCTGGAGACCCTCCAGGGCATCGAGGAGTTTTCGCACCTCACCGTGACTTGGCGCTTTCACCGGGCGCGCCCCGAAGACGTGCAGTTGCACGCCCGCAGCCCGCGCGGCGACGCCCGATGGCCGGCGACCGGTACCTTCGTGCACCGCAACCACCGCCGCCCCAACCAGCTCGCGATCAGCTTCCCGCGCCTGCTCGACGTCGACGGCCGAGACCTTCACGTCACCGACCTCGACGCGGTCGACGGCACCCCCGTTCTGGACCTCGCCCCGTACTTCCAGCAGATGGGCCCGCGAGGCCCGATCCGCCAGCCGGCCTGGCCCGGTGAGATGCTCGCCCTGACCTACTGGAGCGACGCCAGCGAGCGCCCGTAGGCGTGTGGAGAGCAGCGGGGCACCCTTCAGGCGGCCACTCGGCTCGTCGAGTACGCACGGCATGAAGACTCCCGGTGTCACAGGAAGTTGGCAGGTCCGTAGGTTTCTCGACGACATGGGTTGTCACGCCGATCGGGAGAGGAGCCCAGCGGACTCCGGGCAACGGAAGACGGCCCACACGCCCTTACCGGTGACCCCTTGGGAGTTTTTTCGCGGCGCTGCCGTCCAGTAGTCGGCCACCGCGTCGACGAGCTTCAGACCGCGGCCACAAGTGGCATGCGGGGCAGGCCGAACGGCCGCCATGGGCGCCTCGTTGGAGTTGTCAGTGACCAGAACACCCAGCGCTCTGCCCGGCTTGAGGGCCAGCGCGATACCGACGTGCTCGCTGTCGTCCGTCGGCCGCATCCGGCCGTGCAGCACCGCGTTGGTGACCAGCTCGCTGACAGCCAGTACCACCCCGTCGGTGAAGTCCCCCGCCTCGGGGAAGCGCCAGCCGAAGAGCTGCTGCCGGACGAAGGACCGCGCGTCGCGAACCGACGCCGGCGTGCTCTCGACCTCGATTGCCGCACGCTCGATTCCCTGACCGTCGGCCAGCTCCGCCAGGACCGTGTGGTACGGCGAGGACGTCATCGATCCACCTCCCTGTGGGTGACGAATGCCGCGCCTTCCCGCCGCAAGGTGCGGTGGGAGACGGCGGCGAACGCAGGCCCGGCGACCGGGCGTTCCACGCCACCGGCCGACGAGCGGTTCGTCGGGCTTCTGGGAGCAGCAAGGTTCGCCCCACCGGTATCGACGAACAACAGTCACCCTTCGCCGATCAGTCACTTCTTGCTTGCGGGTGACTGATCCGGTCGCCCGGCCGTCGAATCAGTCACTGATCCCGCGGATGGGGGAGTGCCTCACCGATACGCTGCCGGGAGTAGGAGCAGGGCGAGTTGGAGGAGGGGGCCTTGGACCACAAGCCGCACCGTCCGTCCTGTGCGCAGCGGTTACGCGAGGACGCCGCCGACCGTGGAGAGCCGGTCCAGGAAACCGCCCATCGGATCCACGCCCACTGCGGTGTGACGCTGCTCCGCGCGCATCGCCTGGCGCGGGGACTGACCCTGCAGGAGGCCGCCGACGGCCTCAACGATCTCGGAGCGCGGTACGAAGCAGCACCCCGGGCGGACGGTGATCAACTGGGTCACTGGGAAAAGGGCCGGCAGCCCCGCCCGGTCACCGTGGACCTGTTGTGCGAGTTCTACGCGAGCACGGCCCAGGGCCTGGGACTGCGCGGAAGCAGCCAGTCCTCCTCGCCGGACGAGCCTCCGGCTGAGGAGAGGGCGCCGGCACGGAGATCCCAGCAGGCACTCACCCCCGCGGTCGCCCCACGACGCGCGGCGGACACGGTTCCCCTCTCCTTCGAGCAGCAGATCGACGCCGCCCGGCGGTCGGTCGACCGCACCCTTGCGGTGGGCACGGTGACGCCCATGCAGCTGGACCTGCTCGACGAGCAGCTGCTGTGGGCGCGCGAACAGTACGTCTACACGCCGCCCGCGCCGATGATCGAGATTCTGCTGGGCCACCTGTTCTAGGTGGAGGACATGGCCGCCCACCGTCAGCCAGCCGCCGTACAGGTCCGGCTCTCCGAACTCACAGCGATGATCGCCACACTGATCGCCGACGCCCTGATGAAACTTGGGCACCTCCGCCGGGCGCAATCCTGGTACGCCACTGCCCGCAACGCGGCCGACGACAGCGGTAACACCGAGCTGCGCGCCCGCGTCCGCGCACAGGCCGCCATGCTCCCCTACCACTACGGCCCGATCGAGGCCGCGGTCGCCCTGTCCAGAGAGGCACGGATCCTCTGCCGTAACCGGCCCACGCCCACCGCCGCCTTCGCCTCGGCTGCCGAGGCGCGGGCCTTGGCGAAGCTTGGCCACGCGGAGGGAGCGGGAGCCGCCCTTCGGCAGGCCACCGAGATCTTCGAGCGAAGTCACGCCAGAGCGGACACGGGCAACGACGCCTTTGCCTTCCCCGAGCGGCGCTTCCTCCTCTACATGAGCGGCACCCTCACCGCCCTCCGGCGGACCGCCGAAGCCCGACGCGTCCAGGAGAACGCGCTCGCCCTGTACCCGGAAAAGACTGGCATCGACCCGGTCCTCCTCCACTTCGAGGCAGCCCTCTGCCTCGCCCACGAACACAGCACCGAGGAAGCATGCCAACTGGCGGCCGCCACGTTCCTGCGGACGGATCCAGCGCATCGGACCCCTATCGTCGAGGAGCGGGCGCGGGAGGTCGTGGAAGTCCTGCCGCCGCGCGTTCGAGGCAGCCGTGTGGCGCGGGAACTGCGCGAGATCCTCGCGCTTCCTCCCGGTCAGATGTGACACTCGGCCATGTGTCCGCGAGCCTGGAACGCATGAGAGAGATGGCGCCGGCACCCGGCGGGTACGACGAGGCCGAGATGCACCGGATCCTGGAACGGGCGTGCGCTGCCGCCGGCCTCGACAGCCGCGGTTCCCGCCTCCTCCGCGGCCACACCAACGCGGTTGTCCTGCTGGAGAAGGAACAAGTCGTCGCGAAGATCGCCCGCAAGGGCTCCCGGGTCGAAGACGTGACCCGCAAGGTCGAGTTCGTCAGGCGGCTCATGGCCGCGGGCTTCCCCACCGTTCCGCTCCACCCCGTCGACCAGCCCCTCCTCGTCGACGGCCACGCGGTCACCTTCTGGACCTACCTGCCCCAGCCCGAGCAGCTCGTAGAGGCCCAGCAACTGGCCCAGCCCCTTCGTGAGCTCCACAACTTGCCCCTGCCACCGCTTTGCTTCCCCGAGCACGACAACGTCGGGGCCATTCGACGCTCACTGTCCGCCATAACATGCCTGCCGCCTGACGCCATCCGATTCATGGAAGCGCAGACGGACCGCCTCGCAGCCGAGCTCCGAGACATCCGTTTCCCCCTGGCCCGAGGACTGATCCAAGGCGATCCCCAGCACCGGAACGCCCTCCACGCCCCGGACGGCGGGGCGGTCCTATGCGACTGGGATACGGTCGCCTACGGCCAGCCCGAATGGGACCTGGTCACGATCGAGGTGCACTGCCGCCGCTTCGGCTTCGACCAGCATCATTACCGTCGCTTCGCCGACGCCTATGGCTGGGACGTCACCGCTTGGCCGGGCTACCCGGTACTTGCTGGACTGCGCGAACTACGCATGATCACGACCAACGCCCGAAAGGTTCACCACGCGCCAGCGAGCCTTGCTGAGGTGCAGAGGCGGGTGGAAGCACTAGGGAAAGGCGATCGGGCGTTTCGGTGGAACATCCTCTGACGGGGCTGTCTGAACTGCGGCGCGGTTCTCCTTGCTGCCCGGTCCTCGAACGCGGCCAAGAGGTCGACTGCCGGTGATAGCAGTAAGAAGTGCGAATCGTTCTCGTGAGCGGCCCTGGTACTCCGCTTGAGGTGGCCGACGAGGTGGTACAGCCACTGCTGCATATCCGACTCGGGCAACCCCACGTCGGGTACGGCGTAGAACTCGCCGAGACGCATGCGGAGACGGCCGGGCGGGGTGCCGGCGTATTCATGCAGTTGTCGCTCTGCGGCGGCGATGACCCACGGGCGGCTGTGCCACGTCTGCCTGAGGCCGCGTTTGAGATCTCACTGATTTGCGTGTGAGAGTCGTCGGGGTCCGGGTCGGGTTGCCGGTCGGCCGCGGGTGAGCCGGCGGACCATGATGCCGATCATTGCCCAGCGGATCATGGTCTCGGAGTGCGCGGGCTGCTGCTCGTAGTCGCGGGCGAGGCGGTGGTGTGAAGCTTCCCCGTGATCTTGGACACGGTGTTGTTATGCCGCGAGGGCCTGATCTTGCCGATAGCGCAGGCGTGTCTCGTGGTGCGTGAGGTAGCCCCAGTGGATCTGTTTGCGCAGGCGGCGTCTGTTGTAGAAGGTTTCGATGAAGTTGAAGATGTCGGCGCGGGCAGTGGCCCGGTTGTGCCAGAAGCGGGTGCCATCTCTTCTTTCAGGACCGCCCAGAAGCTCTCAGCGGCGGCGTTGTCGAAACAGCTCCCGGTCCGGCCCATGCTTTGCCGGTGCCCCAACTCACCAATTCTGGTGCGGAGTTGACCGGAGGTGTATTCCGATCCGCGGTCGCTGTGGATCACGCATCCCGGTTCCAGGCGGCCCAGCGCGGCGGCCATGTTCAGGGCGTCGACGACGAGTTCGGCCCGGTGGTGGTCGGCCATCGAGTACCCGATGACCTCGTGCGTGGCCAGATCCAGCCAGGAGGCGAGGTAGAGCCAGCCCTCGGCGGTGGGGATGTAGGTGATGTCCCCGACGATCTTCGTTCCGGGGCGGGTGGCGGTGAAATCCCGGCCGATCAGGTCCGGTGACGGTGCCGCCTTGGTGTCGGCCTTGGTCAGGCTGCGGCGGCCGGTGCGCCGACTGTTCCCGGCGATGCCGCGTTCCCGCATGACCCGTGTCACCCGCTTGCGGTTGACCAGCCTGTCCTGCCGGCGCAGTTCGGCGGTGACGCGCGGGACGCCGTAGTTCCGCCGGGAGGCGAGGTGGATTACCGTGATCTCGTGGGCCAGGGCCTCATCCGCCCGTCGCCTTGCTGCACGGGCTTCCCGTCCGGCCACCCACGCGTAGTACGTGGAGCGGGCGGTCTTCGTCACCTTGCACAGCAGAGTGATGGGGTAGTTCGCCTTCTCCGCGTGGATGAACCGGCATATCGCGCTCACCGGTCGCTCTCCTTCGCGAAGAAGGCCGTCGCTTTTTTCAGGATCTCTATCGTCTTCGCCTGCTCAGCGGTCAGCTTCCGCAGCCGCTTCAGCTCCTCGTCCCGAGCGTCGCCGCCCGGCCCGGCACCGGGCCCGGTCTCTTGGGCGGCGCGGTCCCTCTTCACCCACCCCCGCAGGGACTCCGAACTGACCCCGAGCTCTCGGGCGACCTCGGTCACCGTCCGGCCCGACGACCGCACGAGCTCGATCGCGTCCCGCTTGTACTCGTCCGAGTACCGCTTCGTGTACTTGCTTCCCACCTGGCACTGCTTCCTCTGGAACCCCAGATCCCAGTCTCCAGGTGTCCACGATCAGGGGGAAGCTTCAACTCGGAGGTGGAGGCCCTGCCGGTCATGCTGCACCCCAGCCGGGTCAGCGACGACAAGGCCACCGCGGTGCCGGGCATGCGCGTCGTCACACCCACCTTGTTCGAGAAGCTGAAGGAAGCCGTGACCAGTTACGCGGCCGCGCTCACCAGCACCCCGGACCGCTGGGCGGACGAACAAGCCGTCCACGAACAGCTCGCGCACCACAAGCTGACCGGCGACCGCGTCTTCACCACCTACGCCGAAGCCGTCCGCACCTCCTGAACCACGTACGGCTTCAAACCGGTGGCGACCTGCCATGATGCGCAGCAGGCCGCCATCGGTGCAACCGCGGATGGGTCCGAAAGCCACCATCCGCACGACACGGTCGGCGCACATCTCGCGTACGGATCACGACCAGATGGCGTCCCTTCGCCTGACGTGACGAGTACCTCCATTGGGCCCTGCGACATCGCCGACGACGGCACCACCCGGACCAATGGCCGGTGGTGCCGTCGATTCAGCCGGGTTCAAGACTGACGTGCCGCCTCATCCAGCCGGTTACGCGCGGTGCGCAGCAGTCCTTCTGCCCACACAGAGCGGTCGACGCCCTCGGGCGGTCTTGTCGACTCGGCGTGGGTGGCGCCGAGCGCACGGGCGATCGCCTCCACCGCGAGACGCCGCACGAGCTCGTCGTCATACTCACCGCGGCCTTCCTCGGCGAGCCTCAACAGTGCCCTCAGCAGCTCGGCGTCGAACCCGTCATGAAGGATCTCCCCCGCACCCGAGATCGCGGCCATGAACGCGTCGTCATCCTTGTCCCACTCGGGCGAGCCCAGCAGCTCCAGGATCTGGCCCCGATACGTGGCGCCCACGCGCCAGTGCCCGGTGAGCACCTGCACGGCGAGCGCCGAGACCTCGGCGTCGTCCGGGTGGATCAGGTACTTGGCGACCAGCGGCTCGTACACCGGACCGCCCGCGCGGGCCACCGCGTACAGTAGCTGGTACAGATCTTGGCCAGCTCGGCCCTCGGAGACGGTCTGGGCGATCTCCTTTACCTCCTGCAGTAGAAGAGTGCCGTCCTTCGCCCGCCCGATCAACTGCTTCACATAGTCGTCACGCGTCACTGTCATGCTCCACTCACCCTCGGGGGACGAACTGCTCGGAGAAATCCAACATTCTGCTGGCTCGCCCCAGGTCGGCGATGAGCAGGTCGCGCCTGGCGCCGGCCGTGTTGGGATTGGCCAGCTCCTTGTTGATACTCCCGATGGTCTTGAGCAGGCCGTTCTGGGCGTCCCGTACCTCGTGGACATGATCCCACGGGGTGCCGTCCGCCTTTCGCTTGACCACCTCGCCCTTCAGTTCGCGAGCGGCCGCGGTCAAGTCCTTCATCTGCACGTGCTCGGATATCCGGTCGAGCTTAGCGGAAAACTCCGAGGGGACGACCTTGCTCCCGAGCCTGATCGCGTCGGCGATGTTGTCGAGTTGCTTGGGCAACTTGGCCGCGTCGCCTGCCAGCGGAAAGAACCCGGCTGCGCCAAGAGCGGTCCCGGCCTTGTCCTTATCCACGACGGAGCGGCCCAGGTCGGCGGCGTCGCATCCGGCGCCGGCTACCGGCACCCAGCCGCAGACCATCAAGGCGACCTCACCGGCCACTCCCCATGACGGACCACTGGCAGTCCCCTTATAGTCGGGGTCCGGAGCCATCCCCGGGCTGGGACTGGGCGTCGCGGTGGACGGCTCGTCGCTGCCGTACTTCACGGCAGGTAGCGGTCGCGGACCTGTTTTGTACACGACCTTGTACGAGACGTTGCTGCCCCTAGTGCTGACGGTGAGCTTCAGCGACGAGCCGTCGGGGTAGCTGTAGTTATAAGTCTTCGTGGAGTGGTAGACCCAGGTCCCGTTCGGACCCATCGTCATGTAGTCCCGGTAGGTGCCGCCGTGGCCGTCGCTACACCCACGCTCGCAGTCCGTGATCGGCCGCAGGCCGGAGGGGTCGGACTTCGTGACGGGGGTGTTGTTGGCGTAGGCGTAGCCGTTGAGGGACTCGTGGTCGTCGGGGGCAAGGATGGGATCGACGGAGAGGAAGCGTCCAGTGGCCGGGTCGTACTCGCGGGCGCCGATGTGGGTGAGCCCGGTGTCGACGTCGACGGGTTTACCGAGGAAACCCTTGTCGTCGGGCCAGGTCTGCGGTGTCGCGCCGCGTGCCTCGCCGAAGGGTTTGGTGTAGCGGCGGGTGATGGCCTGAGTGGTGGCGTCCACCGTCATCGATGCGGTGCCGTGGTGGTCGTCGACCATCCATGACAGGCCGGTCTCGGTGCGTACGGCGCTGGCGTCGCCGGACGGGTAGTAGCGTTGGGCGGTGAACTTGTTGGCAGCTGTGTCGTAGTGGAGTTCCTGGCTAGCCAGGTAGAGGACGGTCTTGTCGGGGCCGCGGCGGATCAGGAGATCGCCGTTGGCGTCGTAGAGGTAGTCGGTGGTCTTGGTGCCTTCGGTGAGGCGGCTGAGTTCTCCTTCGATGTCCCAGACGAGGCTCTGTGCAGTGCTGGAGGAGCCGTAGCGCTTGGTGGTATTGCCCTGCTCGTCGTATGTCTGGGTCCTGGTGGCGCCGCCATTGACGGTGATCGAGGTCAGGGTGTGGGGCTGGCCGGCGCCGTTGGCGTCGACGGCGGGGTAGCCGTAGGTGGTCGTCGTGTCATCGGCGGCCTTGTGCTCGACTTGGGTGTCGCGCAGACCGCCGGGCTTGTAGGTCCAGCTCGTCCAATAGGGGGCCGGGCCGCCGAGGGCGGACGCCGAGCGGGCGGTGTCACAGTCGTTGGAGGACGGGGTCCAGGCTTCGGTCAGACGGCGATAGCCGTCGAAGGCGAAGCACTGGGTGTCCTCTCCGTTAGCCTTGTCGGTGATCGACTTGACGTTGCCGGTGGCGTCGTAGTCGTAGTCGACGTCGCTGGTGTAGCCCGCGTTGGTCTGGTCGACCGTGTGGGAGTTAGCCAGCCGTCGGGTGCCGTCCTCGTAGCGGTTGAGGATCTGGAGCTGCTTGGCGCCGGTGGAGGTGCCCAGGCGGGTCTCCTCGATCTCGCCGTACGGGGAGTAGCCGATGTCCTGAACGTAGTCGGTCATGCCGTCGGTGCTGGTGAGCATGCCGACGTCGTTGTAGCTGTTGGCGACGGTCTCGGCGGGCAGGCCGGCCACCGCGGGCATCGAGGTGGACTGAACGGTGCCGTCGATGTTGTACACCTTGGTGGTGGTGTACGTCTGAGGCGCGCCCGCCGCCACGAGCGGGTCACCGGCGGCGATGACGGTCTTGATGCCCTTGGAGCGGCCGAGCGCGTCGTAGCCGGTGACGACCTGGGAGTAGATCTTGCCGGTGGTGCCGCCGACATAGCGGATGGCGGCAGTTGGCTGTCCCTTGGCCAGCGAGTCGTAGGTGAACTTGGTCAGTTGGTGGGCATTATCCTGCACTCCGTCCCATGTGCCGGTCATGCGGCCGAGCTCGTCGTAGGCGGTGATCAGGGTGCGGGACGTGCCGTTGAGAGTGCTGGTGATCGTCAGCGGCTGGTCGATGTCGTTGTAGGTGGTGTCGACCTGGCCCTTGTCAGGGTCAGTGGAGCTGATTTGGCGGCGGCGCAGGTCGTAGCCGTACCTCCAGACCGCGCCGTCCGGGCCGGTCATCTTCTTAAGCTGGCCGCCGGGCGTGTACTCGAACAGGGTGCGGGTGTAGTCGGTGCCGGTCGGAACCGGGCCGCCGTACTCGCGGCGCTCGGTGATGCGGCCGCGGGCGTCGGTGATGGTCAGTGTGCCGGTGCCGCCCGGGGCGGCGGTGACGGCGGTGCGGTCGCCCTGCTCGTCGTTCTTGGTCCGCCACTTGTACTGGTCGTACACTCGGAAGATGGATTCGGTGGCGCGGCCGGCGGCGTCGAAGACTGTCTCAGTGGAGGCGGGGACGGAGCCGGGGAAGGTGTTCGCCAGGACGCCTGAGGGTGCGTTGTTGTCGTGGACCTGCTCGTTAACGAGGTAGGCCAGACCGCGGTCGTCATAGAGAGTTTCGGAGATCACCCGGCCGCCGTTGGGCGCTGGGACCTGCTTCTGGCGGGACCGCAGCAGGCCGTCAAAGATCTCGTAAACGCTGTTGTAAGTCTTTCCGTCGGCCTTGAGGACGTCGGTGCGGACCCAGGTCTCCTTGTCGTTATTGACGCTGTAGGCGTACACATTGTTGGCGGCGTTGCCGAGTGCACGGGAGCGGTTCGGCTCCCAGACCGAGACGAGGCGGCCGAGCGCGTCGAAGGCCCACTCGGTGACGTTGCCGTTGGCGTCGGTGGTCTTGGTCGCGCTGCCCCACGCCGGGTCCACCACGGTCGTGATGCCGTAGAGCTTGGGGTCGGTGGTGGTCTTGGACGTCAGGGGGCCGTAGCTGGTGTCGTCCGGAGCATAGGTGGTTGTGGCCGTCTGGTTGAGGGCGTTGGTCTCGGAAAGCGGGCGTCCCAGCTTGTCGTAGGTGGCGCCGGAGATCTTCTGGTAGACGGGTGTCTTGTCTACCGGGTTGTAGCTGGCTACCCGGTAGGAGGCGGTGACGTCGCCCTTGGTGGGCGCCGCCCCGGCCGCCTGACCGTCGTAGGCCGTGGTGACGTCGGAGACGACGTCGTCCGGGACCGTCGGGACGTCGGCGCAAGCTATCGAGTGGGTCTCAGTGCGCGAGATCGCGTTCACCAGCCAGGCTGAGGTGTTGCGGACGTACGAAGTCCGCGTGCAGATCTCGTCGCCGGCCTTGGCAGCGTCGCCGCTGTCCTCGACGGTGAGCGGCATGCCGTACGTGGTGTCGTACGTGGTCTTCGTCTTGACCGTGCGGGTGCCCGTAGAGGTCTTCGTCCGTGTGGCGGTCTCGCCCGCCTGGACGATCCAGGACTCGGTGGTTCCCCAGCTGTAGGCATGGCTGCCGATCCGGTGAGACCAGGGGGTGTTAATGGTGCCGCTGAGTTCCTCGGCGCCGTTGTAGACGATGGTCTCGCGGACGAAGCCGGCGTACTGACGGGAGTCGTCGATGGTTGTGCCGGTGGAGTCCGTGACCTTCTCCACCCGGGCGGTGCCGTCGAGCTCCTTCTCACCGTTCAGGCCTCGCATGTACAGCGTGGACTTCTTGGAGCGCGGGCCTTCGGAGTCGCCGGAGGTCTCCACGACCTTGCCGTAGCCGCGCCACTGCGACCACGTGCGGTTGGACGCCTTGGTCAGGCCCTCGTCGTCGGCGTAGGCCCAGCCAGCGCCGCCCTGGTAGTCGTAGTACTTCTCGCCGGTGTCGCCGTGGCCGTAGGGGTCGTCCTGGAAGACCGAGGTGACCACGTACTTGTGGAACCAGTCGGTGACTGGACTCGCCCCGGACTGAGACCACTTGACCGGGAAGCAGCGGTGGGTGTTCTTGTCGACGGCCGCCGGCATGCTCGAATCCCAGATGCAGTCGGGGTCGGAGTAGTTCACAGTCAGGGTCGAGCCGGTCTCGGACTTGACGGTGCGTACGCGCCACTTGATGTAGCGCAGGGTGTCCGGGCCGCTGCCCTCGACGTGGTTGGCCATCTGGATGCCGCCGAAGACGACCGGTGGCATGGCCGCCGCTGTGGTGTTGGCCTTGCCGGTGTTCTGGATGGACTTCAGCCACAGGCTCGCTGAGGAGGCGTCACCGGTGTCGGGGAAGCTCTGGTCCAGGTGCCAGGTGTCCACGTCCCGCTGGGTGGTGCCGGTGCCGGTCCACACCGAGGTGGTGATGTCGGTGAGGCGCTTGCGGGTGAAGAAGGAAGGGCCGATCTGGGTGGTGCACTTGGTGCTGGCGGCGCAGATCATGTCGAAGGGCACGTCGGGCCAGTTGGCCTTAGTGGTCTCGGTCAGGCTGGAGCAGCCGCCGGACACGACGCAGCGCTCGGCGTAAGTGAAGCGGACCTGCTGAGCGGCGGGCTTGCTGTAGATCAGGTCGCTGCGCAGGCCATAGTCGATGCGATTGAGGTAGCCGCCGCGGATGTAACTTGTGCCGTTGACGCCGGTGTCGGCGTTCCTGGAGTAGTAGTTGGTCTCCTTGGTGTACCAGTACGTGGAGGCGTTGTCGTGGGTGTCCACGACGTAGTCCAGGTTCCAGCGCCAGGCCTGGTAGCAGTGGGAGTCGGCGAAACCGGTGGACTTGTAGCAGGGCTCGCCGGAATCGTCACCGAAGACCGGGACGGTCCACACGGAATTGGTGACCGGGTCGTCGTCGGCAGTGTCTGTGGTGCCCTTGTCACTCCAGCCGGGTAGGCGGTGCTTGCCGAAGAAGTACTGGGTGCCGGAGGCGTCCGTGACCTTCCAGTACTCGGTATTGTTGTCGCCGTTGGCGGTGGCGCCGGTCAGGTGCTCAACGCGGGTGCCGTCCTCGTTCTTCACCTTCCACGAGCCGCCGGACGCCTCGGACAGGGCGGCGGTGTCGCAGGCCGCCTTGTTGGCGCAGGTGTTGACCAGTTCCACCGCCTTGCCGTTGAGGACCAGGGTGGCGTTGGCGTACTTCCAGCACTGGTCGCCCTTGCCGGACTGGCCGTCGTCCTTGCAGGATCCGTACTTGCGCTCGATGTACGACTCGGTGATCGAGAAGCCCTCGCCGATCACCGAGGTCTGGTTGTTCTCTCCGGCCGTGCGGCCGTCCACCGAGGCGGAGTTGTAGGAGATGGACAGGTTCGGGGACGGACCGGCCGTCGTGGGGGGAACCCGCAGCGGGTAGTTCCAGGTGAAGTCACCCGTGCTGCCGCCGGCCTCCCAGGTCGCCGTCGGGGACAGCGGGGTCGTACTGTAGTCACTTCCGCCGCCCGAGTTGTCAGCCGCCGCCGCCAGCAGCATCGGGGTGCCGACCGCGAGGTTGCGGGCGGAGACGGTACCGGTCACGGTCTGGGACGCGGCGTCGTTGTCCGCGCCCGGCACCGGTGTCTGGGTGCGGCAGGACTTCTTCTGCGGGGTGGTCAGCGCACACGCCGGGAGCGTCACCAGGCGCAGGCGGGGACCGAAGTTGCCGCCGTAGACGTCCTTGAAGGAGGAATAGCTGAGGGAGACACGGAGCTTGGCGGTGTCACCGACGGGTGGTGTCCCAGCGGGATCGACGGTGAGCAGGACGCCGTTGACGCCTGCCTTCTTCGCGGCCGTCTGGGAGTGGACGCTGAGCGCTACCTTCTCGGCCGGTCCGGTGGCCTTGGCCGCCGTCTTGTTCTTCGCCGTCCTGGCCGTCGGGGCGGCGGCCACCTGGGCCAACTCCACGCCGAGCCCGCCGACGGTAACAGCGGTCTTGCCGGTCGCCGCGACCTGGGCGGTGGCCTTGCCGACCGTTGGCCACGCGGTCTTCTTCAGCCGCTCACGGGTCTTCGTGACGGCGGAGGATGCCTTGTCCTTGGGAGCCTTGGATGCACCAGGCTTGAGCACGCCGACCTTGTCGATCTTCGCGTCGGGCCGGTCTTCCAACAGCTTGCGGGCCGCTACAGACTGGGCCTGGGCGGCGAAGTCATAACCCGACGGAGCTACGACTTGAGGCAGAAGCGAGAGAGAGGCGACCAATGCGCCGCGGCCCAGCCAGCGACGTACGACCGCCCCTGGCAAGCGTCTGGGGAATGGTGATGAAGACACAGTGGATTCCTGGATTCGAAGACGGACAGGAGCCGCCCCGGAGGCAGCACCGGCATCGGAGCGGAGTTTGAGAAGTGCGGAGAAGCTGGATGGCCGGGCGAAGGTCCCGCCCGGCCACCCGGGAGACTGCTTACTGTTCGGTGTTCCAGCGGTCGGCGATCACGCTGGTGGACGCAGCGCCGGACCAGACGCGGATGCTGTCGACTGTTCCGGGGAAGTAGCGCGTGGCAGCGCCATCGATCTTCGCTCTGCCGACTTCGAACAGCGCGTTGCCTTGCCAGGGAGCCGGGAAGGACATGCCGTCCTCGCCACCTATCCGTGCGCTGTTGACGTAGAGAGTGAGCGAACCCAACTGCGGGCCAGTGGGTGTGTCGACTGCCACTTGCGCGTCGTACACGGCCGACAGCATGACGGGTTCACCATCGAGAGCAGCGGGGACGCACGCACTCTTCGTCCAGACCGCACCGGTGCCGTCCTTGTCCGGGCGTCCGAAGATCCAGCAGCCCTGGCTGGTCCCGGCCGGCTGTTCGTACCAGACGCCCCAGGAGGACTGGGTCGTCCCGGACTGCCCGAACACCTGCACCGCGTACGCCTTGGTGGTGTCGGTGAACTTGGCGGGGTCAAGCGTTACCCAGGCGGTTGCGGTGAACGAGCCGGCGTCATCCACGATGGGGCCAGTTGCCGATGCGTAGGCGTTGATGCCGTTCAGTTGCATCGTCTGCCTGGTCGTGCCGACCTCGCCAGTGTCGGGGTCGCCACCGGTCGTGATCTGGGCCAGCGTTGCCCCGTTGAGGGTCATGTTGCGGGCGGAGCCGCTGGCGCTGTCCTTGATGGTGGTGCCGGTCGCGTTCACCGGGTCCGTGGCATCCCACTTGGCTACGAGCGCGGAGACCGGGTCACCGGAACTGCCGTCGCTGGCGTCCTCGTCCTCGAAGCGGGCGTCCTGGACGACTTCCTCATCCGCGAGCACCCGGGACCAGACGTGGACTTCGTCGATGAGCCCCTTGGCGTATTCGACGTATCCGGTGCTGTTGTGGAATCGGCCTATCTGTAGCGGTCCGGTCGCTGCCCACGGTGTGGTGAAGGCCACCGGAGCCCCTTGGGGGCGGCCGTTCACGTACAACTGCACCGTCTGGGCCACGGCGTCGTAGACACCGGTGAGGTGAGTCCACACCCCCGCCGCGGGCGCTGCGAGGGAGGTCGAGCGGCTCGCGGTCGGAGCAGCCACGTCACTGTTGTAGCGGGAGAAGACGAACCGCTTGAGGGTGTTTGAGTAGTGCAGGGCGAACCCTGACAGGGTGGTGGCCTGCTGGGAGACGATGGTCTGGCTGCGGGAGACGTCCGGGAGCTGGACCCAGGCGGAGAGGCTGAACGACTTGGTCGTATCCACCACCGGTCCGGATGACTGGGCGTATCCGGTGGTTCCGTCCAGCTTCAGCGAAGCAGTTCCTCCGCGGCTGGGGCCGTCATGAGAGGCTCCTGCCCCGGTGGTCAGGGGATGGGGTGTGGTTGTGGTGGTGGAGTCGGTGCCGTTGCCGTCGAGGTGCCATACGCCCGAGGGCTTCGCGCCGGGGTTGACGAGGAAGCTGTAGTAGCCGGTGAGTGAGCTGTGGCCGGCCGCGTCGTAGCCCCAGACCTGGACGGTGTTCTCGCCGACCTGGTTGGGCGTGATGTTTGCCCTGCCGGCCGTGCCCTTGGCGACGGTGATCGGTGCGGACACCGCGCCGCTGTTCAGCCGCCACTTGTAGCTGACGACGTCCGACTGGATGCCCGCCGCGGCGGGGTCGGTGTCAGCGGGGGTAAAGAGGAACCCGCCCGTCACGCCCACACCGTCAGCGAACTGGCCTGTCTCGGCGGGCTGGTAACGCTGGTCTGAGCTGGATATGACCGGTGGCGGCGGCGAGTCCGTGTCCACTCGGAAGTAGCACCAGGATGACCAGACCGAGTCCAGGACGCCTGACACGCCTCGGTCGGTCATGTAGTACGCCTGTGTCTTGGCCCGCAGTCTGTAGTCCGTCTGCGCGGCCAGCGCGGAAGACGTGGCATCACGCACCGCGTTGTCCGCCACCCAGGCACTGTCGGGAGAGATTGCCCACCAGGCACGGCTGGAGCCGTCCGCCTTCCAGATCTCGAACATGGCCCGCAGTTGTGCCTGCGACCCGTCCACCGACTGCACCGTGCCGTACACCTTCGGGGTGGTGTCGCTGGTGACCTGCGGCATCGTGGAAGTTCCGCACGCCTTGCCGCTGGTGCCGGCTTGGACCTTGGCCTCGGTCGGTACGGAAGGGTACGAGACGTAGGTCACCGACAGTTTCGCGTCGTTGCGGAAACGCGCCCAGGCGCCCGCGTCGCTCTCGTCGTGCGCGGTGAGCGAGAAGGTGATCTGTGCTTGCTTGCTCGTCGCGTAGGAGGCGAGGGTGGTCGTCAGGTTCTCATTGGTCTCCCCGCCGGAAACGTTGTCACTGAAGCGCACCCAGTTCGCCGGCTGCGACGGATTACACAAGGCACCCCGCCCGTAGGCCACGTTCCGATCCCCCATCAGGTCCACTCCGGTGGGGCGGGTTGACCAGGTGGTGCTGGAGGAGATGGCCTTGTCGGTGCGGCTCAGGTCGTACCAGTGAGGGTCACAGCTGAACGTCCAGAGCTGATACACCTCCATCGTCGCGTCCAGGACCTTCTTGCCGTGGATCGACGAGAGCGGGTACTCGAAGTACATGCGCTGGGTGTACGGGCTGTTGGAGCAGAGGTAGCCGGCGTAGTTGGAACAGCGGCCCACGCCCTTATCGCCGTCGAACTCCCAGTACTTGGTGCCGTTGGAGGCCAGAGCAGTCCAGTCGCCCAGAGCAATGCCCTTGGTCGGCGGGTCGATGTAGAGAGGGAAGACGGTGTCCTCGCCGTGGAGGAGGGCCGGGTCAGGCGTGATCTCCAGGGTGGTGCCGGTGACCTTGAGCGGGAGTTCGACCGACGCGTCAGCGCTGTCCGGGCCTTCCGTGGCGGCAGGCTCACCCTGGGCCGCGGGCAGAGGTGCCACCCCCGGCTCGTCCTCGCCCTCGGCTCCGGTGGGAGAAGCTGTGCGGGCGAGTTGCGTGGTGGGGGTGTTAGTGGCCGGTGCGTCGCCGGCCGAGTCCCACATCCGTCCCGCCGGGCTTTCGAAGACCGGGGTGCCGTCGCCGTCACGCGCGACAAAACCGCCATCGGCGGTAGGAGCGATGTCCAGGCCGGTGCCGGAGACGGTCATCTTGATCGTCGCGAGTGCCGGGTTCTCGGCCGCCGCTGCCGTCTTGACCACGAGCACCGAGGTGTAGCCAGAACTCAGTGCGGTCAGCCGCAGATCAACCTCCGGAAGGACTTCGGCATAGGTGGCAGTGTCACCGTCGATCCGGGGCTCAGGGAGCGCGGTGGGCCAGCCGAGTTTCAGCTTGTGCCCTTCGTCCTCCAGGGTGACCAGTGCGTCCCCGCTGCCACGCCCCGAGAAGGTGAGATCGGCCGTCGTGTTCTCCGCGTGTACCGAGCCGTCGGCCTGGCGTGCGAGAGTGGTGTCGATGGGGGCCCAGGCGCCGTCGGCTTTCCGGGCGCGGACGGGAGCTGCGTTCATCTCCTGGGTGAAAGTGCCGTCCGGGTTGGCGAACACCTGCGACGACTCGGAAGTCGCCGTCTTCACAGCTACCCGCTCGCCCGTCTCCGCGGCAAGAGCGCTCGCCTCCGACTTGGGAGTCTTGTCAGCTGCTGCTGAGGCCGCCTCATCGGCAAATGCCGGACTTGCGCCCGCCGCGACCGCCGGAATCGCACCACCTAGCAGAATGGCGGCTATCGCCCCATTCTGCACCGCATGGCGCCAGCCATGACGCCGTTTTTGCGTAAACACGCCCCCACCCGTCCCCTTGGTTTTTCTTAAAGAAGTCGTGAAGATCATGTGACGGTTGATCACATCGGTCAACGGTGACACAAATCACTTGACTGATTCTGTCCAGTAACGGGTGCGCCCTAGTCAAGTCGCCATTCGATGAAGTATTGACACCAACGGAATGGGGCATTGTGGCTAATCAGTCCACAAGCGGGCGTTTACGCAGATCAAACCGCCTACGAGACTTTCATCCATGTCCTGCCTTGATGGCTTTTATCCTGCAGGAGGCGAAAGGTGTCTCCGATGCAAAGGCTCGGCCATCCGCCTCGCTCCCTTCTGCGCTCCGAAGGCCGCCTGGCTTGAAAATGCCATGGAATCGCCCGGTGGACAGCAGAACCGAGTCCTCTACGAGCTCGTGCACGACAAGTGGTGAACGTCGAGAAGCTCGGTGAGGCCCGTGCTTACGTTTGGCTGGGCGAGTGCAGGTCCGCGGTCTGCTCGTGGGAGAGCAGGCCGGCGATGGCTTGGACGGTGTCGCTCATATGCTCGCGGCGGCCGAGGTGGCGGGCCAGGGCCCGCCAGTTCTTCAGATGGGCGATGCCGTGCTCCACTCGGATTCTGCGTGAGGAGTGTGCCTTGCGCTGGAGCTCGTACATCTCCTCGTACCAGACGGGGGCGGTCTTCTTGAACTTTCGGTGCGGTGGTGTCACCACCCGGCCCCCGGTTTGAGCACCCAGGCACTGGTAGCCAGCATCGGCAAGGATCTCGACCGCGGGGCCGTCAGGCAGGAGCGTGACCAGACCCAACTGGCGGGCATGGGTGATGTCCGCGCAGCTCGCGGGCCGGGTCGGGCTGCACCACAGCACGCGGCCTTCGCCGTCCGTGACCACCATCGACTTCACAGCGTTCTGCTTGTTCTTACCCGAGATGAACCTGTCCCGGTCCTTGCGCCCGACAGCGGGCCGCCGGACACGGATCTCGGTGCCGTCGATGATGCCGGTCATCCCGCTCGAGCCGAGGTGCTCGACGGCGTCGGCCAGGGTCCGCAGTTGCACGCCGGTGCTGACCGTGCAGCCTCGCTCGGCGAGCAGAGGGCGCACCTCGTTGACAGCTCGGGTGATGGTCGAGCGGTCAACGCCGAACCAGCAGGCCAGCACGTCATGAGTGGCTCCATGACGAAGGTAAACGAGGGTAGCCAGCAGGCGGTCGACGGAGACGAACTGGTGTTTCGGCCCGCCTCCCGCAGCCCGCTTGCGCGGCCGAGAGGCCAGCTTGACCTGGTGCCGCCCATGCCACAACGGACCCACCTCGGCTACGAGTTCAGCAATCACATCGCCCGTCAGGCCAGTGATGCGACGGTTGCTGATGATCACTGCACGAATCCTGTTCCCCACCACCCGACCATGATCAACCATTACAGGCTCGACGTCTCACCGCTTGTCGTGCACGAGCTCGTTACCAGCCTGAACGTATCAGCCTCGAATCAGGACTGAAGCCCTCCAGGCGAAGACGCGAAGGTGGAGAAGGTCGACGGACAGGGATACCCATAGGCGCGACCGAGCCGACAAACATAGCCGAAGATCGCCGGTTAGCGAAACCGGCGTATCTGCAGATGCTTGTACCTCTGCCGACCATATGAGGTCGACAGGTTGCGTGTAGGCATCGAGCAGGAAGCGCCAGTGATGAGTGAAGAACGCCCCGCTATCAGGGCCAGAGGGGACCAGACCTGGCAGGAGAGGGCTGCGTGCGCCGTGGCAGTTGAGGCGGTGAGAGACCCTGATCTCTTCTTTCCCGGTCCGGTCGCGGACGACGAGCGCATTCGGCTTGCGAGAGAGGTCTGCTCATCCTGCGCAGTGAGGAAGACGTGTCTCGAAGCGGCTTTGGAATGCGGAGACGCTGCCGGCGTACGAGGTGGCCTGACGGAGGCGGAGCGTCGGGCAGTCCGGCAGAAGTTCGACTTGCGATGCGATCCCGCCAGGGTCACGGCAGCGCTGGCTGGGAGGGATGTGCACCTCACCAGGCCGGAGAAGCAGGAACTGATCCGGTGGGCTGTAGCGTCCAACACATCGAATTCGCTGCTCGCCAGCGTTCTCAAGGTTTCCGAAGCACATGTGCAGAAGCTGCTCCGCCAGGAGCGTCGTACCGGCGCCGACGTCGAAGGCTCGGCAGGAACCTCAAGCGCTGGGCAAGCCGCGTGCCAGGTGGCTGCAGCATGAGCGGAGTTGAGCCGGATCAAGACGCTCGGTATGAGGTGAGGCGCCGGTATATAGGAGTAGACGAAGCAGCGGCCTATCTCAATGTGAGTCGGCGTTGGATGTACCGGGAATCTCAACGTCACGGGCTACCGCGATACTACTTTGGCGGAAAGCTCAGATTCAGAGTCGACGACCTGGACGATTGGGCGTTTCAGCAAAAGGTCTCCTGAAGGGGGCGGGCATCGGCCCGCCCCCTTCGTGTTACAAGCCCTCGTTCAAGAACTTCGCGGCGCGACCGATCGACGCCGGCATGAGGTGCCGGTAGATCTTGAAGGTCATGTTGATGTTCCTGTGCCCCATCCACTCCGCGACGTCTGTGATGGGGATTCCTCTGGCCAGGCAGTTGGAGGCGAAGAAGTGGCGCAAGGAGTACGTGGTGAGCCTCCTGGCGATGCCTGCCCGCTTCTTGGCGGCACCCCACTGGTATTCGAGTGTCGTGTGGGCCCAGTACGGGGAGCGCTGGGTTCGTAGGAGGTAGCCGTTCGCGTCGGTGCCGTGCTCCTTCTCGTAGCGGAGCAGGGACTCCCGGACGGTCCACGGCATCGGGGTTTCGCGGAACTCCCCGAGCTTGCGGTGCTTGAGCGGTGCCCGCTCGCGTGTCTTCCCTTCGATCTGTTCGGTGACGCGGTAGACGTCGTCCGCGACCATCCGCTCCGGATTCGCGGCGTACGCCTCCCCGTTGCGGAGACCGCAGCCGGACATGAGGTCGATGACGAGCCGGAGCCCGTCGCTACTGACGGCCTTCAGGGCGTGTATCTCGTCCAGCGTCGGGATGGTGATCTTGCGGGGGATGTACTCGGGCGGAATGACTCCCTCGAACGGGTCCTCGGTGATGCCGCCGCGACGGCGTGCGTCGAGAAGGATCTTCTTCAGGGTGTCGAACGCGTTCTGTTGGGCCGCCGGCCCGACGGAACGTTCCTCCATCGACATGATGAAGTCGTCGACGACCGTCGCCGTGAACGTGTTCATCCGTCGGGACTCGAGCACCGGCAGGATCTGGCCGTTGAGTACTTGGGTGACCGAGCGCACGCTGCCGGGGACGTAATGACGCTGCCGGGTCAGCCACGTGGAGGCGTAGTGCCCGAAGCGCTGCTTGCCGATCTCACGCTTCAGGTCGGCCTGGGCACGAGGAGTGGTCCGCTTCTCCTCGTAGACTTTGGTCAGCCGGTCGAGTGCCGCCTGCTGCGTCGTGTACCCGGCCTCCTCGCGTTGGCGGCCGGACACATCGCGGTAGCGAATGCCGTACGGGTGGGCGCAACGGCCCTGGCGGGCGCAGGCGCAGCTCTTGAAGAAGCTGCCCATTCCGCGGACGAGCTGGGTCGCCAAGTACACGTCTCCTGACTCATGCTGGGAGTTTGCTGACCAAGGGCCTCCGAGCATGGGCCTGACCTGCGGCCGCGCCAAACTACGGGACGTTGATCAGCATCTTCATGGGATCTCCTGGTGAGCTCAAGCAGGTGGTCTTCGGCCTGTTTTCCGCTGGTCAGAGTGGGTTCAGGTAGTTCTCGATCTTGGCGGTCCGTAGCGGTCCGTAGCGGTCGGGAGCGGATGGTGGCGGTACTGATGCTGACTTACTGATCGTTTCAGAATGAGTTGAGCTGCGGTTCTTGCGTTTGGCGATCTTGGTCGGCAGTGTGTCCGGGGTGCGTGCTGATCTTGTTCCTGA
>NZ_JBIVKQ010000029.1:0-1457 GCF_044750845.1 Streptomyces sp. NPDC088766
GTGGAACTGGGCAAGGTCCTCGCCAAGCGCGTCGAACCCGCCCTGACCGAGGGCGCCGACGTCCCCGGCCTCGACCCCTCCACGAAGGCCCTCGTCGCGACGTACCGGGAACTGCGCGGCCGGTAGGGGCAGAAAACCACGCGCCGCGGGACGGGGCCGCTCGCCCCGTCCCGCCGCCCTCAGGTCACCGCGCTCAGCGTGTCCGCCAGTCGCCGGCGGGCGGCGCGGGTCGCCGGTACGGCGGCGAGCGCGGTCGCGCCCAGCACCGCGGCGGCGCCGAACAGCGGCAGGACCGGCGACGGGCCGTGGGCGATCCCGGCGCCGATACCGCTCGACCTGCCCTGGGCGTCGATCAGCCAGTGGGCGAGCGGCGTGCCCAGCGCGGTGCCGGCGAGGACCGCGGCCAACGCGGTGCCGACGAGGACCGCGGCCAACGCGGTGCCGGCGAGGACCGCGGCCAGGGCGGTGCAGCCGGTGGCCGTCACCGTGATCGCGGTGATCCGGCGCGGGGACGGACCGACGGCCTTGAACGCCGGCAGGTCCCGTTCGCCCTCGCGCACGGTGCCGCCGATCGTCGTGAGCAGTCCGATGAGCCCGATCAGGGCGAGGACGGCGATCAGACCCGCGAAGACCCCCCGCAGCGGGGACAGCCCGTCGGCCGGGTTCGTCACGGTGTGCACGTCGAGCCGTCCCTGCCCGGCCGTGGTCGGCCGCCCGGGCACCGTGTCGGGGCCGGCGCCGGACCGCAGCCGCAGCCGGTACAGCGTCGGGCCGAGCCCCGGGTCGTTCTCGCGGAGGGTGTCCAGCGAGGTGGAGATGGTCCGGCCGGCGTTCTCCGGCTCGATGCTGCGGCCCACGATGTGCAGGATCTGCGGCTGCTCGCCCACCGTCATCCGCACCCAGTCGCCGACGCGTACGTCCAGCAGGTCGAGCAGCCCCTGCCCGGCCACCGCCTCGTCACGGCCGTGGGCGGGGCGGCCCTCGGCCAGGATGTACGGGTAGGGGTCCGGCGGGTGTCGAGGCCGCGCAGCGCGATCGTGGCCGTCCGGCCGGGTCGCCCGGTCCTCCCGGTGGGTCGGCCGGCCCTGGCCGGCCTCGCCGTCTTCCAGTTCCTGTGGGTGGGGAACGACATGCTGGTCGCCCTGCTCTTCGCCGACGGCTCCGCACCGCCGCTGACGGGGCAACTCCAGTCACAGATAAGGCAGTTCGGCAGCGACATCGACGTAATGGCGCCGGGGCCTTCCTGTCCCCGGTGGTGCCGGTCGCCGTGTTCTTCGCGTTCCAGCGGCACTTCGTGCAGGCAGTGACGGCCGGCTCGGTGAAATGACCGGCCGACGAGCGGGGGGGGGGGGGGGGGGCCCGCCGGGCGGCCGCCCCCCCCCCCCCCCCACCGGGCCGCCGGGCGGGCCACCCGCGCGCCCCCCCCCCCCCCCCCCCCCCCCCCCCCCCCCCCCCCC